>NZ_JBOHGB010000026.1:0-62666 GCF_050699935.1 Actinophytocola sp. | reverse complement strand
GCGCCAGGTGGACGATGCGGTGGAAGCCCGTGATCAACGCGTTCGCCATCACGTTCGGTGACCGCTGGCCGGGAGCCGAAACCTACTGATCAACAACGCCGGAAACACCGATCATGGGATAGACCCGTGTGGTGTCCCCGGTCCGGGCAGGGCGAGCAGGGAGGGTCGGGACATGACGAGCAGTGGCGGTCCGAGGCATGGACGCGAGGGGAGCGCCGGTGAGTAGGCCCCTTTATCAGCTGAAGGCGGAGTTCTTCAAGACGCTGGGGCATCGCGCAGATTCGCGTGCTGGAGTTGTTGAGCGAGCGTGAGCACGCGGTGGCGGAGATGCTGCCCGAGGTGAGGGTGGAGCCGGAGAACCTGTCGCAGCAGCTTGCGGTGTTGCGGCGGGCGGGGTTGGTGACCACTCGCAAGGAGGGCTCGGTCGTCTTCTATGCGTTGATCAGTCCCCAGGTCGCCGAGATGTTGGCGGTAGCGCGGAAGATCCTCACCGAGTTGTTGTCCGGTCAGGTGGAGTTGCTGGCCGACCTGAAGACCCCCGTGTCGTCGTCCTCGCGCCGAGGCCCGGGCACGGCCGCGCCGGCGGACTGAGCCCCAGGCCTTCCAAGGGGCGACCAGCATGCGACCCGGCACTTGCAAAGTTGCTTAACTGCGCAGTGCCTGCCGGAGAAACGGGGATGATGAGCCAGTTCAGGACGACCTTGCGTAACCGGATCGACGATGTCCGGCAGGCGATCACCGAGGCCCGGCAGGCCGGCGACGGCTACGCGGCATCCCTGCATCACGCCCGGCTCGAGGACCTGCTCCACCTGGCGGCCCGCAACGACGTGGACACCTCCCGCACGGTCGAGACCACCGTGACGGAACCCGCCGATCCCCGGTGACGTCCGCGGGCAGGCGATCCGGGACCTCAGCAACATGTTCACCTCGACCACGCCGTCGATGTGACGGGTCATCCGCTCGACGAGGTCGAGCCGGCTCGGCAGCGCTCACACACCAGCCACGTGCGTCCTCGCGTCTCATGATCGTCACCTCGATCGCGGTACCCGAGGTATCCGGCTACTCCGTCAGATCGGCTGGGACGTGGGTCACGGCCTCGATGTCCGCGGCCGTCGCCTCCAGGAGCCGGTGCGCCAGGTCGCTCAACGCCCGCGCCGTGGCGAGCTCGGCACCGATCTCCGGAACGTTCGTGTCCGCCGGGTTGAGCCGGGCGAGCCCGACGCCGACGAATTCGGTGTCGTCGCGACCGTGCAGGCGGGCCGTGGCACGCGTGCGGTTCTGGTGCTCGTCGATGTGGACGTCGATCGTCCAGTGCTTGCCTTCCATCATCGTCACTCCTTCGGCCAGGTGGTGAACCCATGTGCGCCTTCGGCGCAGGGGTACCCACACCGGCGACGTTCATCTCGCGACCGGGCCGTGCCCGCTGTGAGCTGCCAGGAAGGACGCCGGAAGGCCGGATCATCCGGATTTGTTCGCGGTCGGCCGATAGGGCAGTAGTTAACTAGATCTGCGCGAGACTGGTGAAATATTGACAGTGTGTACAGGCGTCTGAGATCCTGCGCCAGGACATACCCCTATATCTAGGAGCGCTGTCCATGTCACGACGGTCCAAGCAGCTGCTCGTCGCGATATCCGTGGGGGCGGGGCTGGCAGGCGGAGCGGTGATCCCTCCCGCGATGGCCGATTCCGATACGCGGACGGTCAATTATCACGGTTACGAGGTCGACGTTCCCGTTTCGTGGCGGGTGGTGGATTTGGACGCCGATCCCGGTGTCTGCGTTCGCTTCGACTCCCCGGCCGTGTACCTGGGCACTCCCGGTGAGGTTTCCGACTGCCCGGCCGACATTTCCGGGGGACGCACGGCTGGGCTGGTGATCTCACCGCTGGACGCGAAGTCCGCGGCCATGGCCACCGCCGACACCGCGACGGCCACGACCGAAACCGGGGCCGCGAAGGCCAAGTCCGTCAATGACCGCATTCAGGTGGCCGTGGAGGACGCCGGGGTGCTGGTGTCGGCCGCCCACAACTCGCAGACCGAGGATCGGGTGCGTGCCGTCCTGGATTCGGCGCGGCTGGGCGAAGGCGCCAAGACCGCGAAGCTGAGCTCCTTCGACACCGCGGCCGCCAAGGCGGAAGCGGCTCCGATCGTGGCTCCCGGGACACTGAACGACGAGGCCTTCGACACCTGCACCGCCCAGAGTCAGTCGACGATGGATGCGTGGCGGGAGTCGCCGTACCAGGCCGTCGGCATCTACACCAGCGGCGTCAACCGTGCCTGCGGTCAGGACCTGCTGACCCCGGAGTGGGTGAGCACGCAGTACGCCAACGGCTGGCAGTTCATCGTCATCCACCACGGCCTGGAGGCGCCGTGTAACCCGCGCTACGACGAGGTGTTCTCGACCGACCCGGCCACCGCCAGGCAGCAGGGCGTCGACGAGGCCAATGCCGCTGTCGCGGCGGCGACCGCGCTGGGCTTCGGTCCGGGCAGCGCCATCTACGTCGACATCGAGGCTTATGACGGGTGCACCGAAGCCGTGATGTCCTTCGTGTCCGGATGGGCCGAAGGGCTGAATGCGGCCGGTTGGCTGTCCGGCATGTACTCCAGTGGCGCGTCCGGCGTGGCCGATCTGTGTTCCAACTACAACAACGACCAGTACACGATGCCCGATCACCTGTGGTTCGCTTGGTGGAACGGCCAGGCCGACACCGATTCCGGTCAGTACTGCTCCGCCGACTACTTCACGGGCGGGCGTCGCCTCCACCAGTACGTCGGGGACACCTCCGAAACCCACGGTGGAGTCACGGTCAACATCGACCGCGACTTCCTGGACGTCAAGGCCGCGGCCTGAGCAATCCGCTGCCGGCGGGTGAGGTTGCGGCGCGGGTGCGGCCCGCGTGAAACGAGGGTGGCCGTCCCAGGTGACGATCACCGCTCGTTGCCCGCGCGTAGCCAGGCCACGTAGTCGGCGACGGCGCGCTCGGTGTCATAGTCGGGGCGGTAGCCGGTGTCCTGCTGGAGTCTGGTGATGTCGAGGTAACTCTGTTGGCCGGGCTCGCCGGTGGGCACTCGACCCGGGCATCCGGGACGACCTTCTTGATGGCGGTGATGACCTCGGCACGTCGATCGAGTCCTGTGTGGACACGGACCGCAACGGGGAGGAGTCGCGGCAAGGGGCCGCACGTGATCAGGCGATCTCACTGCCCAACCTGACCTCAGGTTCGCCTTACCCGCCGGCCTGGACGCCAGTCCCTCGGCCGAATCCCGTGGAACGAGCGGCTCCACGTGTTCCAGCAGCCGGTCGAAAACGGCGCCAGCTCGGCACGTAGGGCCGTCACCGTTCGATCGGGAACCACCGCCGGCTGGTCCAGAAGTCCACTGTGGATAGTAAGGCGCGGTCGCGGCGTTCAGGACACCTCGCCGACCGGCGCCGCGTTCGGCCGGGGTGCCGCTACCGCGCGGGCAGCCGTGGCAGGGCCGGCGTGTGCGGCGAGGAACTCGACCATGCGGCGTTCCGGGCCGCGCCGGCGCAGCCAGAGGTAGCCGGCGAACGCGGCCGGGCCGAAGAAGACCTGCGCGGGCACCAGGCTCGGTGCCGTGCCGACCAGCGCCTCGACCACCACGGGGACCGAGCCCGGCACGACCGCCCCGAACACCACCACCAGGACCAGCGCGAGCCGCATGCCCACCGCGCCGTACGCCTTGTACGCCGCGGTCGTGAACAGGGAGTACGCGAGCAGGTCGCCCATCCCGACCACACCACCCAGCTCGCCGATCCGCAGCCCCGCCGACGGTGCGAACGGGTAGCCCTGGATCGCCTGTGCCAGCTCCTGGGTGAGCGGGAGGACGGTCGCGAACACCAGGTCGTAGACCGCGAGGAAGAGCACGAACCAGGCGATGTTCTTCAGTCGCACCCCGCCCTGGACGTTGAGGTTCGTCGCCGAGATCACGATCAGGCCCACGACCGCGCTGTTGGCGAGCCAGTACACGGGCGAGTCACCGCCCAGCACGAGGTGGCTGGTGAGGTCGACGGCCAGCAGCCCGAGGATGAGCGCCCAGCGTGCCCGGGTGTCGCGGACCACCGGCTGGTAGCCGACCGTCAGGCCGCCGGCGAAGACCAGCGCCAGCAGCGTGGGGAGCACCACGCCGGGCAACGCCAGGTAGAAGTAGGGCAGCGCGAGGACGAACCCCATCATCACGACGATGTCCCGGCCGTTGAACACCCCGACCGGCGGCCGCTGTACCCGCACCCGCCGCAGGTACCAGACCGCGCCGAGCGGCACCAGCAAGGCGTAGCCGAGGATGACGGCCACCAGCGACCAGGTCATGACGCCTCCCGCACGAACGTCTTCTCGCGCAGGTCGCACCGCAGCGGGCAGAGCCGGCGGGCGGCCCGCGGGTCGAGGTCTACCACCTCGGCGGTGGCGGCGACCCCGCGTGCGGCGAGCGCGTCGACCACGTCGCGCTCACGCAGCCGGCCGGACGCCACGGTCACGTGCACCCGGCCGTCCCGCACCTCCGTCCGGTGCCGGACCGGCCACTCGGCACCCGGCAGGCCGTCGAGCACCTCGACGACCTCGCGCGGGGTGTGGACGCCGGAGCACGCGCGAAGCAGCCTGCTCTCCTTGCCGAGGATCTCCGACACCGCGGGCACCGCGGCCAGCTCGCAGTCCAGCTCGTCGGGCAGCGCGCGGACGACGTCGCGGGTGTCGTACCGGAACACCGGCATGCACTCGCGGTAGGGGAAGTACGGCGTGACCGCCAGCGTGCCGAGCTCGCCGGGTGCCGCGGGTTCGCCGGTGCCCAGCGCGAGCACCTCGGCGAAGCCCATGTTCGGGTCGAGGTGCAGGTGGCGCTGACCGCACGTGCGGCCGCCGACCGGCAGCAGCTCGGTCACCCCGTAGGTGTCGTTGATCCGCTCCACCCCGAAGGTGGCGCGGCTGGCCTCGGCGAGTGCGGGGGAGAACACCTCGCCGCCGACGTAGAGCGCGCGCAGGTCGAAGTCGGCGGGGCTGAGCCCGCGCCGCCGGGCGGCCGTGACCAGCTCGCCGATGTAGCTGGGATAGCCGTTGAGGATGGTGGGCCGGCCGGCGCCGGGGTCCAGCAGGTGGTCGAGCGACTCGTCGGGCGGAACCTGGCCGACCACCCTGCTGGACGCGTTGGCCAGCCGCAGCATGTCGATGTCCTCCTGCACCGCGGCGGTGGCGCGGGAGCTGATGTTGATCTGCATGCAGTCGCCGGGCCGGACCTCGCCACGCAGCAGCATCGACAGCGCGATGAGCGCGGGCCACAGCTCGACCTCGTAGCGAGACAGCCACACCTGGCCCGGACGGCCGGTGGTACCGGTGGTCTGGGTGATGATCTGCGGGCGGCCGCAGAGGAAGTCGCGCTGGCGGCTCACCAGGTCCGCCTTCACGGTGACGGGGACGCGCGGCATCGTCGCCGGGGTCAGCTCGCCCGGATCGACCCCGGCCCGCTCGAACCGTTCCCGGTAGAACACCGAACGGTCGGCCAGCCGCCGGGCGGTGCGCTGGATGGCGCGGGTCTGCAGGTCCAGCCGGTCGTCCGGGTCGGCGAACGGCCCGTCGACCAGCTGGTCGACGTCGGCACCCGGCTCACCGAACTCGTCCAAAGTGGCCAGCGCGTCGTCCACCAACCGGCGTACGTTGCGGACGGACAGCGGGCGTCCCGTGATCATGGCGATAGCGACCCGTACCTGCCGGACCGCGGTCTCCAGCATTTTCGGGGCCTCCCGCATGAAATGGGCAGGGCGCGAGGACGTTCCCTCGCGACCCTGCCTACTACTCAGTATCGAATCACGAAGCGCCGCAGGTGGCGAAGAACACCGCGGTCATCGCGCCGAGCACATAACGAACCTGCTTCAGACTCCTCTTGACTGGCGCCATGAAAAGCTCCCTTCCAATCTGGGGCGAGCTGACGCAATGATTCTCGGCTACGCCGACGGCCGGTCAAGCGTGCATTCGGACGGACCAGATGCCACCACTCGTCTCAGCATTTCCGAGTGGGTCGAGAAATTGTCACCGACGGTATTCGCATTGTCCAAGAATGCGAAGTCCGACGCGGACCGTGGCGGCCCGCGTCAGCCCGGTTCGGCCAGCCGGGACCGGACGCCGGCGGCTTCCGGCTCGCCCAGTTCGTCGTCGATGGCCAGCGCGTCCCGCCAGGCCGGCGGGCTCTGGCCGCGTCGCCCCGCTCGCGATGGGCGGCGCCGCGGCCGTCGTAGGCGCGCCCTGCTCGTACCGGTCCGGTGCGGCGGCGGTGGGTCAGCCCGAGGTCGTGCTCGCGGATCGCCTGGTCCGGTTCGCCGAGCAGCGGCCGGGTGGCACCGAGGTGGTCGAGGGCGTGCGGCTCGTCGCCGAGTTCGCCGATGTCCCGGCGCAGGATGAGGGACCGCTGGTCGTCGCGTGCGTGCGCGGGGCCGAGCCGGGCGCTGTGCTCCTGCCGCAGCGCGAGCGCCCGGCGGTGGCAGTCCACGGACTCGGTGTGTCGCCGCATCCGGCGGTACACCGAGCCCAGGGTCTGCGCCTCGCTGAGGAGTCGCCGAGCCGCACCGCCCGCTCGATGTGCTCGGTGGCGACCTCGAACCGGCCGTGCGGGCGTGCACCGCGGACAGGTTGGTCAGGGAGCCCGCGTGCGCGGCCCAGTTGCCGGCGTGCCGGGCTGCGGTCAGCGCCTGCTCGTGCACCATCGAGGTGCCCAGCAGAAGGCACCCAGCACGCTGGAGCCGAACAGGAGCGAGTGGCCGCCAGGAAGTCGTTGTCGGCGAACCCTTCCACGGCCCAGGTGCCGGTCGTCTCGATGACGCCGGTGTGCACCGGCCCGGCGACCATCACGAACAGGCCCATGAAGAAGGCCAGGGTGGGCCACTCGACCTCGCGCAGGACGTCACCGACGTCAGCGCGCCGGTGTCACCGCGACCTACCCACGCGTGCGGGGAAGCGAAAACACCAGCACCGCCGCGATCCCGGCGATCACGAATGTCCCCAACGAGGACATCGCGAACGCGAATCCGGCCATCTCGACCCGGCTCCCATCGGCGGCGTCGAAGGAGCGGAAGAACACCGCCCCGATGATCGCGACCCCCACCGCGCCACCCACCTGCTGGGCCGTGGACAGTGCGCCCGAGGCCATCCCCACTGTCTCCGGCACGATCCGGCCGAGGACCGTGTTCAGCAGCGGGGTGATGAGCAGACCGCCGCCGACACTCTGCACCATCAGTGTCGGGATCACCAGCTGCGGCGTCAGCTCGGGGCCCGCCAGCAGGACGACGGCCGTCGTCAGGTAGCCGGCGGCCAGCACGATCGCACCCACCTCGAGAACCCGGCGCCCGTACTTCGGGACGATCCGGCCCGCGACCATGCTGAACACGAAGAACGTCGCGGCCGCGGGCGTGTATACCAGGCCCGCGCCGAGAGCGGACATGCCGAGCCCTTCCTGCATCGCGATCGACAGCGCCAGGTAGTAGCTGCTCAGCAAGGCGTACACCGCGAGCACCAGCACGATCCCGAGTGAGAACGACCGCTGCTGGAAAAGCGACAATGTCAGCAGCGGGTCACCGCCGCGCCGACCGACGGCCCGCTCGATGGCCACGAACACGGCGAACGCGACCACGCTGGCCGCGAGGCACACCCACGCCCACCACGGCCACCCCGCCTCGCGGCCCTGGATGAGCGGGAAGGTCAGAAGGAACAAGGCCGTGCTCAACGACACGACACCGGGAACGTCGAGTCTGCGCGCGCTCTCCAGCCGGGACTCCGGGACGAGGCGGAACGAGAGCAGGATCGTCACCAACCCGATGGGAACGTTGACCCAGAACACCGAGCGCCAGCCCGACCCGAACAGGTCGGCGCCGATCAGCAGGCCGCCGACGAGCTGACCGCTGATGGTGGCCATGCCGATGACGACGCCGAGCACGCCGAACACCCGGTGCCTGCCCTCTTGCGACACCACGAGGGTGATCACCGCGAACACCTGCGGCACCATCAACGCCGCACCGAGCCCCTGCACCGTGCGCGCGAGGATGAGCACCCCGGGGTCGGGCGCCAGCGCGCAGGCGATGGACGCGACCGTGAACAGGCCGGTGCCCGCGACGAACACCCGACGCCTGCCGTGGAGGTCGGCGAGGCGACCGCCGGTGATCATGAAGACCGCGTAGCTGAGCTGGTAACTCGCGAGCACCCACTGCAACGCACCGTCCGAGGCGCCGAGATCGGCCTGGATGGCCGGTCCGGCGACGACGACGATGAACGAGTCGAGGATCGCCATGAACATGCCGACCATGACGATCGACACCGTCGGCCACGGGACCGCACCGGCGGACGGCGGCGCCGACGACTCCTGCGCTCTGGTCACGACGGAGGTCCTTTCTCCCGGCACCGGACGACGGAAGTCGGAGGCGCAACGGTAAACATACGATCGACCGTATTAATACCATACGCCGCCGGACCATCTGCCTCACTGGCGAACGGTCAGCACATCGGAGACCAGCTCACGGGTGGCCGCGTTCGAGAGGGTGAAGGCCCGCGCGTCGGGTTGCCGGGTGGCTCGCCGGTAACCCGTGCCGGTGCCCGGCCACGACTGGCGGTTGTGCCCGGTGTGGTCGAGGAACCAGCTGTCGCAGCCACCCGAGTTCCAGACCGACTTGGCTAGCTTCGCGTGGATGCCGGCGTTGAAGGAGCGCTGCACGTCGGCACGGACCTCCATGCGGGTGGCGCGGCGCGACTTCATCAGCCGGAGACAGTCCACGATGTAGCGGATCTGGTTCTCGATCACGAAGAGGATCGACTGGGCGCCGCCGCCCGAGTTCGGTCCCATGATCAGGAACATGTTGGGAAACCGCGAGACCGTCATGCCGAGGTACGCCGTCATGCCGTCCCGCCAGGCGTCCTGGATGGTCTCGCCCGCAAGGCCGGAGATGCGCTCGTCCGCGAACCGGGTGCCGGTGGTGAAGCCGGTGCCCAGGATCACGACGTCGGCCTCGTGGTGCGCTCCGTCGACCGTCTGGATCCCCGTTTCGGTGAAGGACTCGATGCGGGAGGTGGTCAGGTCGACGTTGGGGCGCATCAGTGCGGGTAGGTAGTCGTTCGTCAGCAGGATGCGCTTGCACCCGATGGTGTATGAGGGTTCCAACTTGGCCCGCAACTCCGGGTCCGGGACCTGCTTTTCCAGCATCCGCCTGGACGCGGCCGCCAGTGGCTTGAGGAACCTCGGGTTCAGGAACGCCAGCACCGGCACCTCGTGCGTCCAGTAGGCCAGCATCCGGTAGAGGCGTTGGGTGAAGGGCAGGGCGGCGAACATCCGGTGCTCGAACGCGCTCAGCGGGCGGTCGGCCTTGGGCAGCAGCCAGTGCGCGTTGCGCTGGAAGACGACCACCTCGCGCGCGGTCCTGGCGATCTCCGGGATGAACTGCACCGCGCTGGCGCCGGTGCCGATCACGGCGATCCGCTTGCCCGCCAGGTCGACCGAGTGGTCCCAGTCTGCCGAGTGGAACACGGTGCCCGCGTACCGCTCGACGCCCGGGAAGTCGGGGACGTTGGGCTTGTGGAGCACCCCGCTGGCCAGGACCACGATGCGCGGGCGGAACTCCTGACCGGAACGGGTGTGCACCACCCACCGGTCGGTGACCTCGTCGAACCGGAAAGACACGGCCTCGCAGCCGTACCTGATGTACCGCTCCAGGTCGTGTTCCTTGACCACCCGCTTGATGTAGTCGAGGATCTCCGGCTGGCCCGAGTACAGCCTGCTCCACGACCGGTTGGGCGCGAACGAGTAGGAGTACATCGGGCTGGCGACGTCGCAGGCGCACCCCGGGTAGGTGTTCTCCCGCCACGTACCGCCAACCCCGTCGGACTTCTCCAGCACGACGAAGTCGGGCTGGCCCGCCTCACGCAGCCGCACCGCCATGCCCAGCCCCCCGAACCCCGCTCCCACGATCAGCACGTCCGGCGACTCGACGGGACCCGTTTCGGTCGGCGTGGCTGTCATCTGACGCGCTCCTCACCTGGTGCCGGCTACTCGGTGACCATGATGGCGGCCACTCCTGAAACGGCTCTGTCCTTCGGTGCCCGCGCGGTTCAGGACGACGTCAGAACGGTCTGGGACAGTCCGAGTCGACGACCGATCCCGCCCCGGATGGAGATCGACCTTGTGAGCGATGCCCAGTCCCCGCAGGCCATCCGACACGTGGGCGTCGCAGTGATCGGCGGCGGCCTCGCGGGCCTCGCCGCCGCGATCCGCTTCCGTGAACGCGGCTGGCAGGACTTCCTCGTCCTGGAACGCGGCGACCGCGTCGGCGGCACATGGCGGGACAACACCTACCCCGGCGCCGCCTGCGATGTGCCGTCGCACCTGTACTCGTACTCGTTCGCACTGAACCCGGGGTGGACGCGGTCGTTCTCCCGGCAGCCGGAGATCCAGCGCTACATCGAGGACGTGGCGGACCGATACCGCGTGCGCGACAAGCACCTGTTCGACTGCGAGGTGCTGGGTGCGACCTGGCTGGCCGACGAGGCCAGGTGGGAGCTGAAGACGAGCAAGGGCCTGATCACCTCGGACGTCATGGTGGGTGCGTTCGGCGCGCTGTGCGAGCCGTCGCTGCCCGACATCAAGGGCATCAATTCCTTCGCCGGGCACATCTGCCACTCGGCCCGCTGGGACCACGACGTGGACCTGGCCGGCAAGCGGGTCGCGGTCATCGGCACCGGCGCGTCAGCCGTCCAGATCGTCCCGGCGATCGCGGACATCGTCGGCAGGCTGGACGTGTACCAACGGACCGCGCCGTGGATACTGCCCCGGCTGGACCGCAGGTACACCGCGCCGGAACGGTTCGCGTTCCGGCACGTGCCCGGCTACCAGCGGCTCGCCCGCGCCGTCGTCTACTGGGCGCACGAGGCGCAGGCGGTGGGCCTGACCCGCCTGCCGCTGCTGATGAAGCCGATGGAACTGCTTGCCAGGGCCAAGTTGCGACGCGAGGTGCCCGACCCGGCCTTGCGGCGGCGGCTGCGACCGGACTACACGATCGGCTGCAAGCGCATCCTGCTGTCCAACGACTACCTGCCCACGTTCAGCAGGAGCAACGTGCGCCTGGTGACCGACGGCATCGCCGAGGTGCGCGAGAACGCGATCGTCACCTCGGACAACGAGGTGCACGAGGTCGACGTCATCGTGCTGGCCACCGGCTTCCACGTGACCGACTCCCCGACCTACCGCAAGATCGTCGGGGAGAACGGGCGCAGCCTCGGCGACGTGTTCGACGACGTGGGCAGGCAGTGCTACCGGGGCACTGCGATCGCCGGTTTTCCCAACATGTTCCTACTGGTCGGCCCGAACACCGGACTCGGCCACAACTCGATGATCTACATGATCGAGGCGCAGGTGAACTACCTGATGGACGCGATCGCCACGTTCCGGCGCGGCGGCTACCGCACGGTGGAGGTGCGGCGGGAGGCGCAGGAGCGCTACGCGCGGACACTCCGGCGCAGGTTGTCGCGCAGCGTGTGGAACACCGGCGGCTGCACCAGCTGGTACGTCGACAAGCACGGGGCGAACACCACGATTTGGCCCGGCCTGTCCTACGAGTTCGGCCGGATGACCAGATCGTTCGACGCCGACGCGTTCCACCTGTCGACCTGACCGCGGATGGGGAGCACATGGCTGTGAAGCAGGACGATGACGTGTTCGTGAACAAGGTCGCGGTCATCACCGGCGCCGCGTCGGGCATCGGCCGGGCACTCGCCCTCGAACTGGCCGGCCGCGGTACCCGGCTCGCGCTGTCCGACGTGGACCTGGACGGGGTCGAGGCGACCGCGATGCGCTGCGAGTCCCGCGGTGCCGAGGTGGTCGCCAACCGGCTCGACGTCACCGAGCGCGCGGCCGTACGGGCGTACGCCGACGAGGTGCGGGCGCGGTTCGGCACGGTCAACCAGCTCTACAACAACGCGGGCATCGCGTTCTACGGCGAGGTCGACCGCCAGGACACGAAGGACATCGAGCGGGTGCTCGACGTCAACTTCTGGGGTGTGGTGGCCTCGACCACGGCGTTCCTCCCGCACCTGATCGCCTCCGGTGACGGGCACGTCATCACCGTGTCCAGTCTGTTCGGCCTGATCACGTTCCCCGGGCAGAGCGCGTACAACGCGTCGAAGTTCGCCGTGCGGGGGTTCACCGAGGCGCTGCGGCAGGAGATGCTGGTGGGCCGGTACCCGGTGT
This sequence comes from Actinophytocola sp., assembly GCF_050699935.1. Taxonomy (NCBI): domain Bacteria; kingdom Bacillati; phylum Actinomycetota; class Actinomycetes; order Pseudonocardiales; family Pseudonocardiaceae; genus Actinophytocola; species Actinophytocola sp. The sequence goes on along the minus strand of NZ_JBOHGB010000026.1, from coordinate 50,440 downwards.
GGGTGACGTGCGTGCACCCGGGCGGTGTCAAGACCGCGGTGGCACGCAACGCCGCTGCCGCCGAGGGACTGGACGCCGCGTCCATCGCCAGGGCGTTCGACCGCAAACTCGCGTTGCACAGTCCGGAGATGGCGGCCCGCACCATCGTCAACGGCGTGCGGCGGCGCCGGGCACGCGTGCTGATCGGGGCGGAGGCCAAGGCGCTCGACCGGCTGGCCCGGCTCACCCCGACGGGGTCCCAGCGGTTCGGCGCGCTGTTGTCCCGCATGGTGGCGATCGCGCCCCGGCCGGGGAGCAGGCGGTGAGGGTGCCGACGCTGCCGCTGCCGCTGGCGCGGGCGATGGTGCATCCCTTCTACCGCATGGTCTTCCGCCCGGACCTGCCGTGGCGGGTGCAACGCGCGCTGCTGAACGGGGCCGCCCGCTTCCAGCCGCTGCCGGCCGGCACGGTCCGTCGCAACCTCGTGCTGGGCGACCGGGACGCGGAGCACGTCGAGGTGGACCGGGGCAGCGGCCCCGGCGTGGTCTTGTACCTGCACGGCGGCGGGTTCACCGTCGGCTCGATCGCCACGCACCGGTCACTGGCGGCGCACCTCGCCCGCGACACCCGCCGCCCGGTCTACCTGGCCGACTACCGACTGTCCCCGGAGCACCGCTGCCCGGCGGCCGTGGTGGACGCCGTCGCCGCCTTCCTGGCGTTGGTGCGCCGGGAAGGCCACGCACCGGGGGCGATCGCGCTCGCGGGCGACTCCGCGGGCGGGGGCATCGCGCTGGCGGCGGCGCAGTGGCTGATCCGCGACCATGGGATGACGCCCGCCGCGCTCGTCCTGATCTCGCCGTGGGCCAACCCGGCACTCGTCGCCGAACGGCACCGCGACGTGGTGGTCAACCGGGCGTGGGGATTCGCGTGCGCGAGCGCGTACCTGGGCGACGGCGACGAACGGGACTGGCGGTACGCACCGGCGCTCGGCGCGCTGGGCGGGCTGCCACCGACCTACGTGTACGCCGCCGAGCGGGAGATGCTGCGTGACCAGATCGTCGACTTGGCGGTCGGGTTGCGGCGGTCCGGGACGGCAGTGCGTTACGTGGAGAGCACACGCCTGTGGCATGCGGCGCAGGCGCAGGCCGGCATCGTGCGGCAGGCGGCGGACTCGGTGCGCGACATCGCGCGCTTTCTCGGTTCCCGCTGGTCCGCCGTGGAGTGATCTCCTCGTACGTCCCTTGAATTTTCTTCGCACCGCATTCGCGTGGTCAAACCGCGGTAAAGTAACTCACGCGGATTGGCAATCCGACGGACGGGTGAACGCGTACCACGATCCGCGCAGGACGGCGCTGCATCGGCGGATGACGGATACGAACTCGTGTGTTTTACTGGATCGGCAGGGGAGGAGTACCACGTTCACCAGGGGGCTTACCGGTGCTGGGTAGATCGGACGACAAAAAGGGCATACCGAACGTCATCACCGCCGCCGGTGAAATCACCCCCGCGTCACTCAGTGACGTCCTCTATCTCATTGCCACCCATTACACTGAAGTAATTGCATCGGAAACCATGCAGAAGCTCGGCTGCGCCAACATCGCCTTCGTCAGGGGCGCGATCGGGACCGCGCTACACCTTGTCAACGAGGCGCTGCAGGAACTGAAGCCGGGCAGCGCAGCCCACGCCGACGCCCGCGCCTTCCGCTTCTTCCTGCGCACGATGACGACCGAAAATCCACTCCGTTCGATGCGCCAGGACATCGAATCCGCACACGACGAAAGTGGCTCGGTGCAGATTGTCGCCCTGTGCGCCGAGGCCAACGAGTTCTGGCATTCCGGGAATTTGTTCAAAGGATTGTGGCTGAATCAATCCGCCTTTCAGTACGCCCACGACGCACCTACAATCTGGCAATTGTACACGGGGATGCTGCTCGCCAAGAAGCTCACCGACATTCATATTTCCAACCAAGCGACCAGGATAGTCGGCGAACTGCGGGGGATGATTGAGACGGCCGGGCTCCATGTTTTCAGCTCGATACCGGAGGCGTTGTCCTCGGTACTCCACCTGCAGGCCGGAGAACTCGACCGAGCCGCCGAGACCGCGACAGCCGCGATCGACACCGCACGGCAACGGGACACGGTGATCGGCGTCTCGGCGTCCCTGTCGGTGTCGGCGCTGGCGCACCTGGGTCAAGGCGAGTTCGAGCGGGCCGCGGCCGACCTGGCGGCCTACCACGCGCAGCCACCGGACTACGCGCTGCCGGACTCCGTCGCGCGGGCGGCGGTCGCGGAGGTCGCCCTGCTGTCGCTGCGAAACGGCGCACGGGTGGCGGCCGACCGGATGTGGCAGGTGTGGTCGCGCCTCGCCCCGGCGTCGGCGTGCTTCGTGGAGGACCTGACTCGACCCGCGTGGCTCGTGACGGTCGCGCTGCACGCGGGTGACACGAAGCTGGCCGAACGTGTGCTGGCCACGGTCCGGCGCCTCGCCGCAGCCAACCCGGGTGTGCACCTGCTGGCGAAGGCCGTCGAGCACGCCGACAGCGCATTCGCGGGCGAACACCCGGATCTCTCACCCGTCCTGGACTTCGAGGCAGTCCACCGACAACGCCGCATGTCCCGCCAGGACGGGACCACGCAGTCACCGGCGAGCCCGCTCCCGGTCGTGGACGCCAACGGCGTCCGCGCGCACAACTCGCGCCGGAGCAGGGTCGGCAGGAGGAACGGACCGCCCCCGGGCCCGACGTCGGAGCGATTATCGGCGCTGAGCCAGCGAGAGAAGGAGATCGCCCGCCTCGTCGGCCAGGGTATGACGAACCAACAGGTGGCCAACCACCTCGGGGTGTCACCGCACACCGTCAACTTCCACCTGCGGAGCATCTTCCGCAAACTCGCCATCTCGACTCGCGTCAACCTGGGGCAGCTGATCACGCAGATCGACTGGGAGATAGACCACGCGGACCCGCCGCCGGAGACTCGCGCACACAGTGCGCCTGCAGGGTGATCAGCAGGCGGTCAGCAGTGTGTCGGCGATCCGCCGGATGTTGTCGATCGCGTCCGTGTTGCCCACACGCAGCGCGGTGTTGGCCGCGCACAGCACCGCGTCCAGGAGGAACGCCGTGACGCGGGGATCGGTGTCGGGTATCTCGCCCGCGGCGACCGCGTGGCGGAGCTCGCCGGCGAGCAGGTCGAGCCACTCCTGCTGGTCGCGGAACAGTGCGTCCCGGACCGGCCCCGGCCTGCTGTCGTAGTCGGCGAGGTTGGCCACGCGGAAGCAGCCGCCCTCGAACAGCGGGGCCTCCGCGTAGACGATCCAGTGCTCGATCAGCGCGCGGAGCCGGGCGACGCCGTGGGTCGCGGTACGAGCCGGGCGAACCACGGCGTCGACGAACATCTCCCGCGCGTGACCGACCGTCGCCAACTGAAGCGCTTCCTTGGTCTTGAACAACGTCTGCACCCCGGCCTTGCTCATCCCGGTGTCCGCAGCCAGCTTGCCGAAGCTCAGCCCCGCGAGCCCCTCGACGGACGCCACGTCGACAGCCCGGCGCAGGACGATGTGACGGGTGCGGACGCCACGCAGAAGGCGCTTGTCCGTGGTTCCCGTCCCACCCGCCGCGACGTACATACGGTCGAGTATATGCGCGCTTCCGGCGTACCGCGCGATTCTGTGCGGAGCGCGTGAGAATTCGCCGCCGAGTCGATCATCGGAGCGCACGATGATTCATTTCCCGAACCTGCGGCACGTGCAGATCTCGTTGCCGAATCGCCCGCACGCATCTCCCGCCACCGGTGGGCACCTACCCGATCGAGTAGGTGTCGAGCCGCGACCCCACGTGGGTAAAGTTGGCGGCGGCAACGTCGGAGACTCTGTCCGGTAATCCCATCGTCTCCGTGAACCTGACCGAAGCGCTAGTCGACCGACAAGCAGAGGAAAGCATGGTCGTTGCAGACATCGGTATTCTCGGACCACTCCGGATCACGTTCGCCAATGATGAGCACGTACTCAGCGGTGCAAAACTGCGCAGTATTCTCGCGATTCTCGCGTACCGCGCGGGAGACGAGGTCAGGCGTGATGAGCTGATCGAGGAACTCGACCTCGTCCGCACGACGAACAACGCCGTCAACGCCCTACACGCGCACGTCGTCCGATTACGGCGCTGGCTCCAGCCCCACGGCGCCAGGCGCGGGCTCCTGAAGACGGTCAACTCCGGCTACCGGCTGAATCTCGACCGCAGCGGCGTCGACGCACACCGCTTCGCCGACCTGGTCCGGCGAGCGCTGAACCTCGCACCAGGCACACCGTCGGTGGTGGCCACCATCCTGGAGGAGGCTCTCGCGCTGTGGCGGGGCGACGCGCTGCAGGACACGCTCGACGGGCCCCTGGTCGCCGCAGCGGCCGACGAACTGCACCAATTGCGCTCCGCAGCGCGTGAAACGTTGATCGACGCATGGGTCTCGCTCGGTCACAACCAGAAGGTCGCACTCAACGCGCGTAGGTTCATGGCCGATGACCCGCTCAACGAGTCCATTCGAACACGACATGTGGTCGCACTACGCCGAATGGGGCGCCATGCCGAGGCGATCGAGTCGTACAAGACCGCGGAACGCACGCTGCACCGTGAGCTGGGAGTGGCGCCCGGCCGCGAATTGCGGGCCGCCGCGGCCGATATCGTGCGTGCACCCACCACCCAGCTCACGACGACGCGCTAAAGACCGCGCGGCCGGTTGACCGGCGGAACACTCGCCCACCACCTCACACCCGGGCATTGTCGTTGTCGAGCAGGTGAGCCAGCCCCCGCGCCACTTCCGTGGCCATCACGGCCTGACCGGAGGTGGAGAAATGGATGCGATCCGCGCTGAGCAAATCGTCCCGGTCGTTGACCGGGTGGTCGTACATGTCCACGACGACGGCGCCGTAGGCGGCGGCCAGTGCCCGGGTGATGTCGTTGAGCCTGGTGACGCGCTCGGTCCAGTCCGGGAAGACGGGCACCACGTAGGCCCGCCCCAGGGTGAACGTCGTGAGCTGCGCCCCGGTGCCCGACGCCACGTCGTACATCCGGCGCAGCGCGGCCTCGATCGCGGCGAAGTCCGGCTCACGGCGCACGATGTCGTTGGCGCCACAGGGCACGTGCAGCAGGTCGGGTGCGAACTCCAGGATCCGGTCCTGCTGTCGCGCGAGCGTTTCCTCGGTGGTCGAGCCGATCTCGGCGGTGTTGAGGTAGGCAAGGCCGGGCACAATCAGCCGCAGGACGGCCGCCACCCGATCGGCCCAGCCGAGGTCGACGTACCCCGGCGACGCGTCACCGGTGCCCGCGGAGAGACTGTCACCGAACACGCCGAACCGCCGCCACGGCGCGGCGCGCAGCAGTCCGGCGGCGTCTTCGGTGGACAAGCAGAAGGGGTCGTTTTCCTCTGCCGCGAAGGTCGATGTCACCGTCATCCTTAAAGTGTACGTTCGGTCGTATGTATACGACAAGGTGCGGCCGTCAGCGCACAGCGAGCGCCTCGGTGAGTACGGCCGCGGTTGCCGGCGGGTCAAGCTCGTCGACGTGCTCCAGCGCCGTCAGCACGGCCGCGGAGCCACCGGTGGCCAGGAACTTCTCCCGGACGATGGCAGGGTGGTCGCGACGGGTGGCGGGCCCCGCCTGGCCGATCGCGGAGTCCGCCGCCTCGACGAGGACCCGGCCGTCCGCGAGCTCGACCACCACTCGGGCGCCGATGGCCATCGTGGCCTGGTCGAACGTCTCCTCCGGCCCACCGAGGCCGTCCAGCAGCCCGCGGGCGTCGTCACCGCACCACGCGAGCAGGTCCGACCACGCCAGCGCCCTCTCGCCCGCCTGGCGCAGAGCCGCGCCCAGTGGTGAGGTCGCGCGCGCCATCCGCAGGGACAGGTCCCAGTCGTGTTCGACGGTGACCTTGTCGGCGAGCGCCCACCGACGCTCGTCCGCGATGCCGGCCGGGTCCAGGTCCACCGGGCCGAACGCGCCGTTCATCAACATGGTGGCGATGCCGTAGCCGACGGACAGGGTCGCGGCGGAGACGGTGGTGCGCGGACCGGCGAGGTCCCCGGCAACCTTGCGCTGCAACTGCCAGGTCAGCAGGTTCGCGTGTACGACGACGCGCTCGACCCGGTCCGGGTCCAGCCGGTCGTGTGCCCGGCACAGCCGCTCGGCGCAGTCGATGGCCGAGTGCAGGTAGGCACTGCCCGGAAAACGCTTGTAGGTCAACGTGTTCGTGTGCCATCGGGTGCCGAGGCCCGCTGTGACCACCTCCGGTAGCGGTACCTCCGACAGGTGCGCCAGCAGTCCCTCGTGGTGCTCCAGAACCGTGTCGGGGCCGCTCAGTCCGTGCCGGGCGGCATCGCACGCGTCCAGTGCCATGCGTACGGGCGCGGCCGCGCTGAGCGCCTTGAGGTCGCTGGTGACCACGCCGTGGTGCAGCGGTACGGCCAGGGTGCCCAGCGCGAGACCGAGCCCGGCGGTCCACTCGGGCAGCGACGCGCCACGGGCGTGCAGCCGAGCCACGGCGGCACTGGCCAGGTGCGTGTGCATGTTGGTCTGGCCACGGAAGAACACGCTCAGGATGGTGGCGGCCGTGATCCGCGAGGCGCACTCGGTGGCTGCGACGATCGTGGCCAGCAGGGCACGGCCGTCCAGACCGTTGCGACGGGCCTCCGTCACCGCGACGTTCACGGCACCGGCCGACGGGTGGCCGGCAAAGGCGACCTCGTCGAAGTCGAGCATGGTCGCCAGAGCGGCGAGCACATAGGCGGCGCGGGTCGGGTCGGACTGGGCGGGCGGGCCGAACGCGGCCACGATCCGCCGCCCGGCCGGGTGCCCAAGGGACGCGCGGACCGCCGCCAGGTTGGAGATGAGCTGGCTGCGTGCGGCCGCGATGGTGTCGCGCGGGATGTCGTCGTAGGTGACCTCGCGGGCCCACCGGGCGAGTGTGGTGCTCAGGGATGCGGCGAACGTCGTGGCTCGGGTCATCGTCGCCCGCTACGCCGTCGTGCGCACGGCGACGTGCGGACCGCCGAGCAGTTGGTAGGCGCGGTCGTGCCACAGCAGCGGCCTGCCCCGGCCGACGCGAACCGAGGTCAGCCGCCCGTACACCACCGAGTGGTCGCCCACCTCGGCGATCGAGTGCACGTCACACCACCCGGTCGCGAGCACGCCCGCGATCACCGGCGCGCCGCGGACCAGCCCCGTCTCGTAACCCAACTCGATGAAGCGGGTGCTGTCGCTGGGGGCACGACTGAACCTGTCGGCCAGGTCGGTCTGGTCGTCGGTGAGCAGGTGCACGGCGAAGCAGCCGGCGTGCTGGATCGCCGTCAAAGTGCGGGAGCCGTCCCGGACGCAGCACAGCAGGATCGGCGGGTCGAGGGACACGCTGGTCAGTGTGCTCACGGTGGTGCCGGACCAGCCGGACCGTCCGCACGCGGTGACCACGGCGACGCCCGCGGCGAGCATGCGGTAGTAGCTGAGGCACAACGTGTCGGTCAGGTCGGACTGGCTCGGGCGTGACGTGCCGGTCAGCACGGGCCGCGCCCCTGGAACCAGGGCTGTGGCTCCGGCAGCGTGAGCACGCGGAGCGCGGCCGGGAGCACACTGCTGGTGTATGCGGACGTCGCCCGCGGCATGACCTCACCGTCGTGCTCGAACAGGATGGGCTCACCGTCGGTGCGCTCGATGGTGATGCGGACTCCCCTGCCCCACCTGATGCCGGGCACGTCGTACACGCAGCCGTGCATGGCCGCTCGGGCGAACTGAGTCATGTCGGCGGCGGTGGTGACCAGCGTGACGTCCAGCAGCCCGTCGTCCAGCACGGACTCGGGCACGAGGTTGAGCAGACCGCCCCGGTAGCGGAACCCGCCGACGATCGTCTCCACGACGCCGCCCTCGTACAGCACCTCTCCGTCCACCACGACCCGCCCCGAATAGGGCTCGTAGGTCTCCATGGCGGCCAGGGCCGCGGCCATCAACAGCTCCCGTCCCGTCTCCGTCCTGCTCCTGGTGGCCACCAGGCTGGCGGCGAACAGGCCGCTGCCCGAGCCCAGCAGCATGATGTGCTCGTTCTCCTCGATGCGAGCGAGGTCGAGGCTGCGGACCGCGGCGCCGCCACGCAGTGCCACCCGGAGGACGTCCTCGAACGGGATGTCGTCCCACATGCCCCGGTAGCAGGAGTTGCCGGTGCCTGCCGGCGCGACCAGCAGCGGCGGCACCCCGACCACGCCGGACTCGACCGCACGGTACAGACCGGTGGCGACCTCGCCGACCGTGCCGTCCCCGCCGACGGCGACGACGAGGTCGGGCCGGGCGTCGCCGGCCGCGAACTTGTAGGCGATGTCGGCGGCCACACCGGACGCGGTGGTGCGGACGACGTCGACCTCGGCGGTGTCCGCCGCCGTCAGCGCGGCCACCGCACGGTCGCCGTCACCGCCCGCCGCGGGATTCACGATGGCGGTGACGCGGGAACGATCTGTCATGGCGAATCCCTCTCAGCCGAGCCTGCGGACGACGCGGACACGCGCCCCCTGCTTGGGGATCATGGTGATGGTGTGCATCCTGCTGCCCTCGTCGGCGGAGCCCACGGCCGCCAGGTCGACCGTGCGCAGGATCGCCGCGAGCACGGTCTCCACCTCGATCTGGGCGAACATCGCGCCGATGCACCGGCGCACGCCACCGCCGAAGGGAATCCACGCGTGGTGGGGCGGGTCGGGCTCCAGCCAGCGTTCCGGGCGGAACTGCCTGGCGTCGGGGCCCCAGATGCGCGCGTCGGTCTGCACGGCGCCAACGGACGGCAGCACGGCGACACCGGCAGGCAGGTGGTAGCCGCCCAGTTCGAGCGGCGCGGTGAGCCTGCGGGCGACGTTGTGGATCACCGGCCGGACCCGCAGGGCTTCCTTGAACACAGCCACGCGGTACGGGTCCTTCTGCCGGTCCAGTCCCTCCCGCACCCTGGCGAGGACCGTGGGCCTGCGCAACAGGCGCTCGAACAGCCAGGCGATGGCGACCGCCGTGGTCTCATGCCCGGCGACGAGCAGGGTCATCAACTCGTCGCGAATCACCTCGTCGTCGTCCTGGCCATCGAGGAACATCGACAGGGCGTCGGAACGCTGGTGCCGCCGCGGGTCGCGCCTGCGGTCGGCGATCTCGGCGTAGATCAGCTCGTCGGCGCGGTCGAGGTTGCGCACCACGTTCCGCCACGGCCACACCTTGCCCAGCTCGGGCCGGATCCACACCAGGATGTCCTTCAGACCGACCTCGGACACCTGCCGCAGCACCTTTCGCAGCTCGGCGGCCCGGTCGGGGTCGTCGATGCCGAGCACCAGCCGGATGATGATCTCCAGCGACAGCGCGTAGGACCGGTCCAGGAGCCGGAACGGCTCACCGACCGGCCAACCGGCGGCCTCCTGCTCGGCGATCTGGCGCATGTCGGCGGTGAGCGCGTTGACTCGCTCGTTGTGGAACGGCGGCATCATGCGCTTGCGCGCGGGCCGGTGCTCCGGCGCGTCGAGGGTGAGGATCGAGTGGCGACCGACGATCGGCACCAGCAGCGAGTTGCCCGCACCCGCGTGGAAGACCTCTGGGGCGCCCCGGAACACCTCCTTGATGAGGTCCGGATCGCGCAGGATGACGAACGGCCCACCGGGCTTGACCCGCAGCGTGACCATGTCGCCGTAGCGGTCGTGCATCTCCGGCAGGTAGTGCTGGCGCCCGCGCCGGAAGCGGATCGTCTGCCGCAGCACCGAGTCGCCGGGGCCGGGCGGCAGCCCGTCCAGCGGCCCCTCGACGGCGACGCTGCTGATCGTGGCGGACGAGCGCAGCCGCTGTCCCGCACTCGTGTGGTCACGGGTGACCATGGCGTTCCTCTCCCCTCGTTCGCGGGCCGGTCGGCCGGCGGCCGGCCGCGGTGGTCAGGTGCGCCAGGTAGCGGTCCAGCACCCGGTCGGCGAGCCGCCCTCGCGGCACCCACGGCGCCCCGGATCGCACCCAGGGCAGGGCGAAGGACAGCTCGTCCTTGTCGCCGTTGACGATCCAGCGCGCCAGGAACGCGCCGCTGTGCAGTGACACCGCGAGCCCGTGGCCGTTGCACCCGCCCGCGTAGTACCTGCTGCTGTCGCCGGGGTGGCGGCCGACGACGGGCAGGCCGTCGGTGGTCATGCCGACCGGCCCTGCCCAGGTGGCCTCGATCCGTGTCCCGGCCAGTGCCGGTGAGAGCGCGCGGACGGCCGCACGCAGCCTGCCGGGCGCGGGCGCGGCCGTCGCGGCCGTCCCGCCGCGGACCACTCCCCCGCCGACCACGAGCCTGCGGTCCTCGGTGAGCCGGTAGTAGGGGGACAGCTCGGCCGCCCCGATCAGCGGCTCGGTGCGCAGCCCGGCCACCTCGGCCAGGACCGCGTCCGGGAGCGGCTCGGTGACACCGGCCTGCACGGTGACGCCGACGACGCCGCGTGGCACGCCGAGGTCCGCGCCGAAGGCGTTCGTCCCGACGACGACGTTGTCCGCATGGATCTCGCCGCCGTCGGTGACCACGCTGGTGAGCAGGCCGCCGCGGATGCGCCGCACCCGGGTGCGCTCGTAGATCGTGAGTCCGCGCTTCTCCCCGGCACGCGCGAGCTGGGCGGTCAGTGCGGCCGGGTCGAGGGTCGCGGCAGGCGCGTAGCGCAGACCCGAGGCGAACCCGGCGGCGACCGGTGGCAGGTCATTCCCCGTGACCAGGGTGATCGGCAACCCGAGTGCGTGCGCCGCGGCCGCCTCCGCCTCCTGGGCGCGGGCCCCCGCCTCGTCGGCTGCGACGACGAGCTGGGAGCCCGGCACCAGGTCGCAGGCGATCTCGTACCGGCTCACCAGGTCCAGCGCGTGTCGGACGGCCGACACCGACCACAGGTACGCGGCGCGGGCGACGTCGTCGCCATGGCGCTTGCGGGTCCTGGTCAGTGCGGGGCCGACGCGGGGTCCGAGCAGGCCCGTGCCCCGCCCGCTCGCCCCCGCCCCGACGACCGCCGCGTCGACCACGGCGACCCGCAGGTCCGGGTCGAGCTCCAGGAGCTCGAGTGCCGCGGACAGACCGGTCAGACCCGCCCCCACGACAGCGACGTCGACCCGCCGGGTACCACGCAACCGCAGCCGCGCCTCGTCGGCGACGGCCCAGGGAGTCACCACCACCGCAACGCCTCCGCCAGCCGGGACCGGGACCGGCCCGAGATACCGCGGGCGATCGCCCACGCGTCGACCGACATGTCCGGCAGCTGGCCGGGCGGCAGCCGGTAGCCCTGGAAGTACAGGCCGGGGGCGTGCGGGAGGGTGTCGGCGCCGAACATCTTCGGGCGTCCGCCCCGCTCATTCAGCACGCCGAGGTGCCCGAGCAGGCCCTCCATGTCCGGCCGCTGACCGGTGGCGGCGATGACGACCTCCGGCTTGATGCTGACGTCGCCCTCCAGCAGCACCGACTTCCGGTCGAAGCCGGTCACCCCGCGCACGACCTCGATGGCGCCCTCGCGCACGGCCGGGATCAGACCGCGGTCGATGGCGCCGTAGGCGTGACCGATGCGTGCGGTGCCTGCCATGGTGCCCTCCACGGGCATGGCGATGCCGTACTCGCTCAGGTCGCCCCACTGCAACCGGTGCATCAACAGGCTCGCCCGGTTGACAAGCCAGTGCGGCACCGGGCCGTACTTGATCGCCTGGCTCAGCACCGAGGTCGTCCAGTGCAGCTTGAACAGCACGGGCATGTGGCGGATCGACAGGCGCACCCGCGACGCGCCCGCGCGGGCCAGCGCGACCGCGATGTCGATGCCGGTCGGCCCGCACCCGACGACCAGCACGTCCTTGCCGACATACGGGTCCGGGACGGTGTAGTCGCGGGCGTGCGTCAGCTCGCCCGCGAACTCCTCCCTGCCCGGCCAGTCCGGCATCCACGGCCTGCGGTGCAGCCCCGTGGCGACCACGACGTTCCTCGCGGACAGGTCACCGATCGAGGTGCGCACCACCCAGCCGTCACCTTCACGGTCGACGCGGTACACCTCGGTGCCGAACCGGATGTCCGGGTCGAGGACCCGCACGTACTTCTCCATGTACGTGATGAAGTCGTTCCGCATCGGCCACGGGCCGAACTCCGCCGTCAGCTTCATCCCGGGCAGGTGACTCAGCCGCCGCCAGGAGTTCATGCGCAGCGACGAGTAGTAGGTGTACCAACTGGAGCAGGCCACCTTCTCCCGGTCGAGGAGCAACGGGTCGAGACCCGCTTCCTTGAGGGTCCAGGCCACCGCGAGACCGCCTGGCCCCGCGCCGATGATCACAGGACGGTCGCTGCTGTGGGGCATGGGTGTTCCTCTCCTGCTGGCTGGATCAGATCCGTTCCGCGACCGGCGCGGGCTCGCCGCCGGTGTCCACGACCCGCCGGTCGAAGTCGACGAACGCGGGGATCGGGTGCGGCTCGAACGGCACGCTGAACGACTTCAGGAAGTTGCCGAAGATCGCCCGGTCACCGCACAGGTGGATCGGCACCGCGAGCATGGCCCACTGCAGCCCGTACAGGGCTCCCCACACACCCAGGACCACGGCGTGCGTGACGAAGCTGTGCATCACGTTGTAGAGCACGTAGTAGACCTTGGCGATGTCGCCGCCGGGCGTGCGACGGAAGGCGACCGCGCCGGGGAGGTAGCCGATCAAGTCGATGTAGGCGAACAGGAAGACGGCCACCACCCAGTCGATCTCCTGGAGGTGCCACAGGAACAGCGCCGAGCACACCACGAGCGCGACGGCGTACTCCGCGCGCAACAACCTCAGCGTGGTCCTGCTCTCGAAACGGTTCACCGTGTCCATCGCGTCCCCCTACGCACTCATCGCCCTGGCCGCCTTGTGGGCGGCCAGCCGAGCCGCGACCGCGGCGGCGACCGCCGGGTCGTCCACCACGGTGGCCGCACCCAGCAGCTGGCACACGATCAGCGCGATGCCCTCCTTGAGGACCTTGGTGGCGACCGGTTCGAGCACGCCCGCCAGACTGGGGATGCCGAAGTCGAACGTCGCCTCGAACGTGACCTCGCAACCATCCACATGCGACTCGACGAGCCACGTGCCGCGGAAGACCTCGAAGTCGCCCGTGGTCTGCTCGAACACGATCCGACGCAACGCGGGCTGGACGTAGTCCACTTCGGACCAGCGGAGCGGGCCGTTGCGGAAGAAGATCTCCCAGTCGCTGACCATCGGCTCGCCGGGCTCGCGCGTGTGCACGACGACCGAGCGGACCTCCTCGACGAAGTCCGGGTACCGCTCGAACTCGGTGATCCGCCGGAAGGCCAGGTCCGCATCGGCCGCGGTGGATCGAAGTTTCAGCTCCAGGCTACGCATCGGTGTGCACCTCGTACTCTGGGTTGCGGTCAGCGACCAGCCGGACAGCCAGTTCGAATCGTTCGACCAGGAAGTCCACATCGGACTCGGTCATCACAGCCGGCGGGGTGAGCCGAACGACGTAGTCGGAGTTGAGCGAGAGATTGGCCACCACCTGGTTGCTCACGAGCGCGATGAACAGGTCGGCAGCCAGGGACGGGTCAGCGAACTCGATGCCGATGAGCAGGCCGGCGCCGCGCACGGCCGTGTGGTGGTGCGGCAGCCGTTCGGCCGTGATCAGCCGGAACCGCTCGGTGAGCAGGCCACCCAGCTCGGCGGCTCGTGCCACCAGGTCGTCGTCCCGGATCGCGGTGATCGCGCCGCACACCGCGGCCATCGTGATGGGCGCCGCCGAGAAGGTGGAGGTGTGCAGGACCGGATCCCGGTCGAGCACCGAGAACACCTCGTTCGTGGTGATGGCGGCCGACACCGGCACGACGGCGCCGCCGAGCGCCTTGCCCGACAGCAGGATGTCCGGGCGCACGCCCTCGGCGTCCGCGCCCCACCAGTGCCCGAGCCTGCCGAGGCCGGTCTGCACCTCGTCCACGATCATCAGCGCGCCGTACTCCGAACACACCGCGCGGACTGCGGAGAGGTAACCGGACGGCGGGATGAGCACACCACCCTCGCCCTGGACGGGTTCCACGATGACGGCGGCCTCGCCGGGAGCGCGCTCCAGCACGGCGGTCAGAGCGGGCACGTCGCCGTAGGGCACGTGCGTGACGTCCGGCAGCAGTGGCCGGAACGGCCGCTGGAAGACGTCCCGGGCGGTGAGGGACAACGCGCCCATGGTCTTGCCGTGGTAGCCGCCGGTCATGGACACGAGCTGGTGCCTACCGCCCAGCCGCGCCAGCTTGATCGCCGCCTCGGTGGCCTCGGTGCCGGACGAGGCGAAGTGCACCCGCTCCAGCCCGGCCGGGACGACCGACATCAGCAACTCGCTCGCCCTGGCCGCGACGGGCTCCAGGAAGATGCGGGTGCCGACCGGGTGGGTGTTCAGCTGCCGCGCCACCTCGGCGACGACGGCGGGATGCCGGGCTCCGGTGATGAACACGCCGTAACCGCCCGCGTTGAAGATCTTCTCGCCGGAGCTGGTGGTGATCCAGGCGCCGGACGACTCGACCTCCACCTGACCGCCCATGAACTCGGCGAGTACCGCTTTGCCGGTGCTCATCGTGCGCCGGTAGACCGAGGAGATCCGTTCGGCGTCCAGCAGGGTGTTGTGGTCGGCCATGTGCCTCAGTCGATCCGCAGTACGTCGCCGGCGAACGTCGCGGCCAGCGCGCGCGCCGTGCTGGCACGGGACGGGGGATGGAACTTGACGCACTGGGCGGCGGCCACCAGGTAGGCGATCTCCGGGGAGGAGATGAAGGCCATGCCGCCGAGCGCCTCGACGGCCCGGCCCGCGACCTCCACGATTGCGTCCTGCGCGCCGTAGCGGGCGATCATGGTCTTGGTGAGCGCGGCGTTGTCGGTCTCCCCAGCCATGAGCTGCCTGGCGATGCCCTCCAGGAGCAGGGTCGCCGTCTCCAGCCGCACGCCCATGGCCGCGGCGAGGTCCTGCCCGAGCTTCTTGCTGGCGAACGCCCGCTCCACCAGCGCACTCGCCATCCCCAGATAACACGAGGTGATCAGCATCTCGAACCACATGAAGCCGACCGTCTGCAACTCGTCCAGCTCACCGCGGTCGCCGACCTCGGTGGGCACGAGCAGGCGGTCATCCACGAAGACGTCCGTCATGCGAACCTCGTCGCTCTCCGCGCCGCCCAGGACGTTGCTGGCCCAGAACGGGTGCACCGAGATGCCCTCGGTCTTCGCGGGCACGAGCATCATCACGACCTCGGAGCCGCCGCCGTCCTTGGGCACCGAGACACTCGCCGACAGCAGGTCCATCGACCGGGACATGCTGCACGGGCGCTTGGAGCCGTTGACGACGATGCCGCCGTCCCTGCGCACCGCGCCCACGGTCGGCGACAGGATGCCCTGACCCGGGTTGCCTTCAGCGAAGCCGGACGACACCAGCAGGTTCTGCGTCGCGATGCCCTCCAGCAGCGCCCACTCCACACCGCTGGAACGCAGGCTGTCGGCGAGGGTGAAGATCGTGGCCACCGAGAAGTGATGCATCGTCGAGGCGACCGACAGCGACGGCGCGGCCGCCGCGATCGCCCGGGTGATCTTGACGGCCTCCAACGGCGACGCGCCGGAGCCGGAGTAGCTGGTTGGGATCACCACGCCGGGACCGCCGGTCGCCTTGAACAGCTCCAGACCCGGGTTGCCCGGTTTCTCGAGCTCCAGGAATGGTGTGTCGGACAGTTTGGACAGCAGGCCGGGCAGATATGCGTCGCACACCTCACGTGCCTCACCGAGCGTGCGCATCACGCCGCTCCTCCCGTTTTGGCCGAGGACTCCGGGTCCACGACGATGGAAATACCCTGGATGTGCGTGGTGCGAAGCACCGGAAAGTTGGCCTCACCGAACGCACCTCCGGTCAGGCCGGTGCCGCCGTGCGACGGAAGCGGCGGGGTGAAAGCGATGTGCGAGTCGTTGACCTTCAGCAGGCCGCCGCTCGTGACCTCGTCCACGTACCGGTCGATCACCGCCTGGTCGGTGGCCCACAACGAGTTGCGCAGGCCGTACAGGTTGGTGTTCACGAAGTCGACGAACTCGTCGAACAGGGTTTCGTCGTCGGCGGGTTCGGCCACCACGATCGGCAGGAGTGGGAAGAACGTCTCGTGCTTCACGGCGTCCAGCTCACGTGCCCGGCTCAGCCCGTCCATCCGCAGCACCGTGGGCTCAAGGAAGAATCCCGCGCTGTCGCGGGTGCCGTCGATCTGCATGCCGTGCCCGCCGGTGACCAACGTGGCCCCCTTGGCCACCGCGTCGGCCAGCACCCGGTCGAACTTGTCGTGCCGCAACACCGGTGACAGCAGCACGCCCTCTTCGTCCGGGTAGCCGGGATGCAACGCGCTCGCCCTGTCGACGACCCTGGCGATCAGGTCATCGGCCACGTCCGGGTGCACCACGGCCTGGTTGGGCACCATGCACAGCTGCCCGGAACCGTAGAAGCCCTCGACCAACGCCGCGGCGGCGCCGTCCAGGTCGGCGTCCTTCCACACCACGACGATGTCGTTGCCCGCCAGCTCCAGGATCGGCTTCTTGCCGACCTCGACGCACCGGCGCTCGATCTTCAGGCCCACCGGTACGTCGCCGAAGTATATGATGTCGTTGACGTCCGGGCTGTTGATCCAGGTCTCCAGCATCGGCCCGGGGTGCCCGCAGACGACGTTGAGCGTGCCGGGCGGCGCGCCGAGCTCGTCCAGGACCGGCGCCAGCAGCGTGCGGATGACGTGGGTGATGCTGTACGGCGCGGTCCGCGGCGCGCGCACCACGACGCCGTTGCCGCCCGCCAGGCTCGTCGCGCCGAGCAGCGCGCTCACCAGCGGGGCGTTCGCGGGCGGGTTGACGCACACGACGCCGTCGGCAGCCCGCCGCACGATGTTGCGGCGGCCGTCGATCGTGAACTCCTGTCGCATCTGGGTACGCAGATAGGCGGCGGTCTCGGGCCGGGTGAGCGCGCGCATGCCCGACATCTCCCACCTGGCCAGTTCCAGCGGGTGACCTTCGAGGACGAGCATCCGGACGAACTCGTCCTCGTACGTGCGGATCGTCATGTGCAGCAGTTCCAGCCACCCGTCCAGCCGGGTGGACAACGGCTCACACCGCCAGATCCGCGACGCCTCGGCCGCGGCGGCGACGGCGTCCAGGACGGTTTCCTTCTCCGCCAACGAAACCCGGCCGACGACGATCCCCTCCGGCGCGTCGCGGGGTGAGAGCGCACCGGATTCGAGCCTCCGCTTCAAGGTCAGGCTTGCGAACGAGTCGTCCAACACAGCCCGGGGGGACAACGCGTACACCCACTGGCCGCTCTCGACATCCTTTCCCCGTACGAAACTGCCCAGTGACGGAATGGAGTGGGAATCCTGTGCAATCAACGTGCCCCCAGGTCTGGGTCCGGAAGTCCTTGGACGTGTGCGGCCGGACGGTCGATGATCCGGAGCGAGTATCGACACCACGTCTGAAAACTCCCTGACGTCGCCGTGAGGCGGGCGCCGGCCGGAAATAAGGGCCGCGTCAGAACGGCCATCTACCGTACGTCCCGTCGGGCTGGCCAACGGTTGGGGGCGGCGCATGGAGGTACCGGAGCGGGTGCGGTCAGGCAACCGGACGAGCAGGCTCACCGCGCTTGAGCACCACGCGGACAACCCGAACGGGTTCCTCGCGCTCAACGAGGGCAACGAGTACTTCACCGCACCCGGTATCGACGGCTACATCTGCTACCGGACCCATGGCAGGCGCTGGATGCAGTTCGGTGGCCCGTTCACCGGCCAGGACAGCAGGCACGAGCTGGAGTCGCGGTTCCTCACGCGGGCACACGCGGACAAGCGCAAGGTCGTGGCGGTGCAGCTCCAGCGTGCCGACGCCGAACTGCTCGCGGGTCTCGGACTGACGGTCAACCAGATCGGCGCGTCCTATGCCGTGGACCTGACCGGCTTCAGCCTCAAGGGTAAGCGGTTCGTCCGGCTCCGCAACAAGATCTCCCGCGCGCTGCGTGCGGGACTGGAGGTGGCCGAGGTCGATCCCGCGGACCTGACCGACGCCATCCACGACATCGATATCCGCTGGCTGCGGCAGAAAGGGAGGCACACCAGGGAACTGGCATTCCTGGTCGGCGAAATCGGGGGGCCGTGGCAGGCGCACCGCAAGCTGTTCGTTGGGCGCATCGACAACGCACCGGTCGGCTACATCTCGTTCTCGCCGGTGTACGGCACCCGTCCGGGATGGCTGCACGACCTGAGCAGACGCCTGCCGGACTGCCCGCCGGGCGTGATGGAGGCGATCAACGCACACGCGATCGACGTGTTTCGCGCGGCGGGAGTGCCGTGGCTGCACTTCGGGTTCACGCCGTTCACCAGCCTCGACACCGGGTTGCAGATGCCCACGGCGAGCCGGGCGGCTGCGCGGATCGTCCACCTGCTCGCGGAACGGGGCGACGCGATCTACCCGGCGAAGAGCCAACTCGAGTACAAGCTGAAATGGCAGCCCTCCACCATCCTGCCGGAGTACGCGGCATTCGACGGCGGGATGTCCCCGCGCTCGTTGTGGAGCCTGCTGCGGGTGACCAACATCATCTGACGAAATTCCTGGAAGGGTACTCGAAGCGGTCCAACGAGGACCTGGTCCGCCAGGTCGGGCTTGTTGCCCACGCAGGTTCGAATCCTGCCCCTTCCGCTGTCGCACCAAGGAAGAGGAGGTCACCCGACATGGGTGAGGTGTACTTCGTGGCAACCTGTGACGCCCCGGTCGAGGTGGCGTTCGAGTACCTCGACGACTACCGGCACGTGACGGACTACTGGCACGGCATGGTCAGCTACACACCGATCGGTGACCTGGACCAGGGCCTGGGGTCGATGTTCGAGGCGGTGAACAAGATTGGACCGTCCACTTTGGCCACTACGCTGAAAACCGTGGTCTGGGAGAAGAACACCCGGGTCGTCTACGAGTCAGTGTCCGGAATGGACACCACGACCGCCTTCGAGTTCTCCGCGACCGGCGAGAGCGCCTGCAGGGTCGAGATGAGGGTCCGGTTCCGCCTTCCCGGTGGCATCGCCGGACGGGCGATGGAGAAGGCGCTGGAGCCGTTCGTGGGCTCGGCGACCCGCAACACGGCCCAGAACATGGCCCGCGAGATCAACGCGTACCACCGCTCGCGGACCTGACCCACCGCGCCCGCCTGTATCTTGTGACCCGGGTCGGCGGCGCCCGACGGACGATGCGCTGGAAGCCCGTGCTTGAACGCGGTCCTAGCCTCCCCTGCATGGGTCTGCGTGCCGACTGGCTGAGCCTCGCGTCGCCCGGGATTTGCTCGCCACGGCTGGATCTCGACCCATGCAGGTCGAGTACCTGGACTTGATCATGGCCTGACCAGGCGGTTTTGCGCCCCCGGTGGGACTACCAAAGGATATGAACAGGGATGACCAGGGGTTTTGTATCGGCAGTCTGGTGATCGACTCATCCTTCGGACTGTCCGAGCCCGAGTAACTCCCGTTTGGGGGCGGGATCGCGCGGTAGTCGCCGCTCCATGGGGGCAGACTGCCTTGCCGCGTCCGGTCCCAGGAGACCGATCGCGACCATCGAGTCAGAGTCGGTAGTGGCGCGAGGGGGCGCCGTCGTAGAACTCCTCCGTGTACTCCTGGAAACCGATTCGTTCGGCCACTCCGATCGACGGTTTGTTCGCCACGTTCATGCTTGCCAGCACCGGTACCGAAGGCAGCTTGCGTCCGCGCCATCCCAGTATGGCCTGTGCCGCCTCGATCGCGTACCCGTTGCCCCAGACCTCCGGGCGGAATCGGTAGCCGAGGTTCAGCACCTTCTCGCCGTGGAAGTCCCGAACCCGGATCCCGGTCAGCCCGATCACCTCCGTGGCACCGCGATCGGTCACCGCGCAGTAGCCGAAGCCATGCTCGGCCCAGTGTGCCAGCCACGTGTCGACCAGTTCGCTCGCTTGCGCCACGTCCGGCGGGTCCGGCTGGAACCGGTTGGTGCGGGGATCGGTGTGGAGGTCGATCATCGCCTGCCGGTGCTCCTCACGAAGGGGGCGCAGGATCAGCCGCGCGGTTTCGATGTCGGTGAACATGGTGGCGAAGCTAGCGCAGCCGCCGGAGAGAAAGCCCCACCAGGGGCTGGGCGGCGCAGCGGAGCAGGGCGGCGATCGCGGGCCAGTGGTTCTGGAGGTAGAAGTGGTCACCCGGGAACGTCTCGAGGCGGAACGGGCCGGTCGTGTGTGCCGACCACGCCTGCAGGTCGGTCAGTGAGGTGACTGGGTCTTCCGTGCCGCCCACCGCGATCAGCGCGCAGTCCAGCGGTGCGTCCCCTCGGGGGCGGTAGGTTTCGCTGGCCTGGTAGTCGCCACGGATCAGCGGCAGCAGTAGTGCGCGCATCTCCGGGTGTTCGAACACCTCCGCCGCCGTGCCGCCGAGCCGGACCACCTGTTCCGTCAGCTTCTCGTCGTCCAGCAGGTGACTCGTCGTCACCTCCACGACCGACGGCGCGGGGCGGGCGGAAGCGACCAGTGCCGCCGGGCCTGCGGATCCCAGGCGTTGGGCGACCTCGTACGCGAGGATCGCGCCCATGCTGTGGCCGAAGAAGACACAAGGATCCAGCGCGGGCGGCAGGTTCTCCGCGATTCGGTCGGCCAGCTCGTGCAGGTCCGTGAGCACCGGTTCATCGTGGCGGTCCTGGCGGCCCGGGTACTGCACCCCGATCACCTGCAGGTCACCGGTGAGCTCCGCCGCCAACGGGCGGAATCCGCCTGCCGCACCGCCGGAATGCGGGAAGCAGACCACGCGGGGGACATCGTGCCCGTGTGGTTCGAGGCACTTCAGCCATACCGATGACGGAGCTGAAAGTTCGGCAACGGCTGGTTCGGATTCCACGGGGATTTCCTTCACCGGTCAGATCAAGGTGATGCGCTGGCCCGCCGTGGCTTCGGGAATGGCGGTGTAGCAGTAGGACGCCCTGATCGTCGAGACCAGTGGCGCCGCGCGGGATTCGGCGAGCAGGACCGAGTGACAGGCCGCCAGCACCTCCGCGCCACCGATCCGCCGTTCTGCACACCCAATGTAGAGCTGTGCTGCGGACATGGCGTCGGTCGACGTCAGTTCGGCGACCTCGACCGCGCCGCGTTCGTGGAACTCCCGGACCGAAGCTCCCGCAACGGAAGGGTGTTCCTGATCACACTCACTGTTCCAGCAGGTGCGCATAGCCACGGCCACGGCCAGCGCCACCGCTGACGTGACGAGGTGGATCTCGCCGTTCTGTGCCGAGGCCCTCAAGGTCAACCCGTCCGGGCTGTGTCCTACGACGATCGAGTAGAGCGAGAAGGAGTCGACCACGAAGGTCCCGGTGGTCCTCAGGAGATCATCCTCCTGTCCCATGGCGAATCTCCTCGAAATGCCGGTACCAGCCGCTTTCGCTCCTGCGCGAATCGGTTGTCTCACTCCGGGCTGTCGCGGGCGATATGGGCCGCGACCAGTCTAGCGCAGGGTGGTCCCGCTGACTCGGTGATTCGCGGGTTCGCCGCGCCTGCCCGACAGTCGGTCGTGGGAATCTTCGGCGTGAGATGGCCTGCTGCGGTGATTGCCGTGGTCGGATACCGTTCCACGCTGCCGTTCGGGTCATCTCGGGCCCCCGGTGAGCCCAAGTGACCGACTTTTTCTCTTGACCAGTCAAGACAAGCTCTGGCAGTGTCTGAGAGAGATGGGCCTACTGGGGTGGCTCGACCAAAAGAAGGAGCGAGACCGTCGTCCATGTCGCGTACTCGTAGTCGTCATGCGAGTCAAGTCGATTACCTCCGGTATCCCGAGGTGTGGCGGTCACGGCAAGCAGGGGTGATGTACTGCGCGGACCACCGAAGGGTTTGCGCTTGTGTGTAACGGTTTCTGTCGGTGCAGAGGGGTGTAGGTCTCGCACAACATGACGCGATGAGTTCACGTGTAACTCGCGCTTGTTCTCGCCAAGGTCATTTCCGATGAGCAGAGTCCAAGTGTCCGTGTCGCCTACTTTGTGCTGCGAAAAATAAGGAGCAGGTCATCTCTGTCGACTATTCCTCCGAGCCCGGGTGTCCGGTCGATTTGGGGGCGGCGAACCTCATCGACCCGATGCTCTACAGCGACGGCAACGCCTATGACATCTGGCGGGCGCTCCGTGAGCTGGACGGGCTCGACTGGCACCAGGTGGACGAAAGCCGTGGATTCTGGTCGATCGTGAAGTACGCCGACACCGATCTCGTCCTGCGGGACACCGCGACGTTCACTTCGGAGCGCGGTACCTTGCTAGACCTGCTGGGAACCGACGATCCGGCCGGCGGCCAGCAGCTCGCGGTCACCGATCCGCCGCAGCACACAGAACGGCAAGCCAGGCTGAAGAAAGCACTTGCCAGCAAGGCCGTCGACCGGCAGCGGGAGGCGATCCGCGGAAAGATCGTGGATCTGCTCGAACCGCTCGGCGACGGCGGCCTCTTCGATTTCGGCGCCGCAATGCTGGCCCTTCCGATGTCGGTCACCGGAACCATGATGGACCTGCCGGAGGAGGACTGGGCCTGGTTGAGCAGGCTCACCACGGTGTGCATTGCGGCCGACGATCCGGAGTTCCAGGACGACGGCGGCAAGGAAGCGACGCTGAAGTCCGCACACCGCGAACTGTTCGGCTATTTCCAGGACCTGATGCGGCACCGCCGTACCGTCTTGGGTGACGACCTGCTCAGCGTGCTGATCTCGACCGAGTTCGAGGGCAGGCTGATGTCCGCCTCCGAAATCGTGGCCAACTGCTACAGCCTGCTGCTCGGCGCCAATGTCACCACCCCGCACGCACCGACGTTCGTACTCGCCGAGTTCGCCGGAACCGACGTGCTCGCGGAATGGGCCGCCCATTCCGAAGTCAATGGCACCGCCTCCGAAGAGGCGTTGCGCTGGGCATCACCGGTCAACCACGTTCTGCGCTACGCGACGAGGGACGTGGAGGTGCGCGGTACCAAGATCGCCGAGGGCGATGCCGTCGTGGCGTGGCTGGGTGCCGCCAACCGGGACGAAGAGGTGTTCGAGAACAGCCACACTTTTGACATTCGCCGCAAACCGAACAAGCACCTCGCCTTCGGGATCGGGCCCCACTACTGCGTCGGGCACAGTGTGGCGCGGGTCACCGTCAGTGTTCTTTTCGAGGAATTGCTCGGCAGGTACGCCGACTTCGCCCTCGCGGGCACACCGGAGCGACTCGTCTCGAACTTCGCCTCCGGCTACAAACACGTGCCCATCACCGCGCGGGTCCGCAACTGATCACGAACCAGGCGAGGAAGGTTCTTTTGGCTAGACACGATTCGGCATCGCCGATCTGGTACACGGCCAATCCGGCGCAGAAAGGCCTGTGGGTGCTCGACCGCGTCGAGCAACTCCGGCGCACCAGCATGATCCCGACCATCGTGGAGTTCGCCTGCCCGGTCGACCACTCGCTGCTCGTCACGTCCGTTCAGCGCGTCCTCGACCGGCACCCGTCGCTGCTTTCGCGGTTCCGGCTGAACATCGAGGTCAAGCAGATCGAGTACCGCACCGACGGCGAGCCCGCCGTGGCCGGTTTCATCGACGCGGAAGCCGAGAACTGGTCGGAAGGGGAACTCGACCGGCTGCTGGAAGTCCTGTGTTACACGCCGTTCGACCTCGCCGCCGAGCCGCCGGTGCGCGCCGAGGTGATCCGGGTCGACTCCAGCCGCACGCTGCTCGTGTTCAGCGTCCACCACATCGTCTGCGACGGCTGGTCGCGCACGCTGCTGATGGCCGAGATTGCCGAGATCTACCGCGCCGCCGTCGAGGGCGTGGAACCCGCGCTCAGCTCGCCGCCGCACCCCAGCGAGGTCGTCACCAT
Source organism: Actinophytocola sp. (assembly GCF_050699935.1). Taxonomy (NCBI): domain Bacteria; kingdom Bacillati; phylum Actinomycetota; class Actinomycetes; order Pseudonocardiales; family Pseudonocardiaceae; genus Actinophytocola; species Actinophytocola sp. Next base: position 26,601 of record NZ_JBOHGB010000026.1, on the reverse strand, counting down.
GCTGGGCCCGGATGAGGTGGCCGAGCGGCTGCCGGAGATCGTGGAGCGGCTGCGGCTCGTGCCGATGGAAGTCGAGATTCCCTTCCGGCGCACCACGGACGACACCTCGCTGGCCGGTGCGTCGCAGGCGGCGGAGTTCGACGAGGAACTGACCGAGGCGCTCATGAAGGCAGCGGCCGAGGAGGGCTGCACGCCGTTCATGACCGCGGTTGCGCTGCTCGCGGGCACGCTGGCGCGCACCGGCAGTCAGCGGGACTTCCTCTTCGCCTTCGGCTGGCCCGGCCGCGACGACCCGGCGGTGGCCGACGCGATCGGCATGTTCATGAACACCGTCGTGCTGCGGGTGCGCCTCGACGACACCACCAGCTGGCGGGACCTGTTGCGGGAGAGCAGGATCGCTGCGTTGGAAGCGTTCATCGACGGCGACGTCCCGCTGGACGCCGTGACCGCCGCGCTGCGCCCGAACCGCGACGTGATCTGGCCGCCGCTGTCGGCGATCCTGGTCAACATGACCGAGGTGCCCGACGACATGGTGCTGGCGCCTGGCCTCGTGGGCCGCCTGGTGCCGCTTCCTTCGCTGCACATGAAGTACGACCTCGGCCTGTTCGTGCGGCTGGCCGAAACGGCGGACGGCAAGCGGCTCGAACTGTCCGTGGACTACATCGAAGCCCTGTACGACCGAGACGCGATCGCCGGGTTCTTCACCGATCTCCGACACAGCGCCACCGATCTCGCCCACTCAATGGAGGACGTCGTGACCAAGCCGTTCGCTGCCGAAGCAGACCTCTCGACCGCTGAAGGGCGCATCGGCCTCGTGCGCTCCCTCTGGCAGGAGGTGCTCAAGCTCGACGAAGTCGGCGACGACGTGAGCTTCTTCGACGCAGGCGGCGATTCGCTGCTGCTCATCATGCTCGTCGAGCGGATGTGCCAGACCTCCGGCAGGCCGATCCGGACGATGGACCTCTTCCGCGCGGGCACTGTGCGGGGCCACGCCGAACTGCTCGCCGCCCCGGCGCGGAAGGCCGCTCCCAGTCCGGCAGGCGGCACCTCCCGTGACCGGTTGCTCGGTGCCGTGCGTGGCGGGACCGAGACGCAGGACTGACGCGGCCGACCGTTCCTCGTTGGGAGAGCACCACCATGACGCTTGACGATCTTGCCGTGACCGTGCTGGGTACCGGCGACAGCACCGCCTTCGGAACGCGGAGCTTCATCGAGCTCGGCGGTGACTCGCTGCGTGCCATGCGGCTCGCGGCGTTGGCGCAGGAGCGGCTCGGCGTGAAGATCACGCTGAAGTCGCTGCTCGGCGGCGTGCCGCTGGCCGACGCGTTCGCTCGGGTCGAGGTCCTCCCCGAGCCCGCCGCCGCCGAGGAGCCCGCCGGGTCGGTCCTCGCCGGGCTTTCGCACAGCCAGCTCGGGATGTTCCTGATCGAAAGCGTCACCGGGGGTTCGCCGTACAACCTGGTCTTCGCCGCGTTCGTCGAGCGGGGCACCTTGGACGTCGAGGCGTTGAAGGCGGCCGTCGACGCCACGGTCGCCCGCCACGAAGGTCTGCGGACCGTCTTCGCCGAGGGCGACACCGGGACCGTCCGGGTCGTCCTCGACGACCACACGCCGGAGTTCACCGACTTCACCCACGACGGCGAACCGGCCGATTTCGACAGCTACGTGCGGGAGACCATGGCGGTCGAAGGGCGCAGGCCGTTCGACCTCCAGGCCGCGCCCGCCGTGCGATTCCTGCACTTCGCGCACCCGGCCGGGCGCCAGGCCATCGTGCTGACCGCGCACCACATGGTTCTGGACGGTCTGTCGGTCGGGCTGGTGCTCACCGAGATCTTCCGGCGCTACCACGGGGAAAGCCACCTCGCGCCCGGCCCGCCGCTCAGCGCGTTGATCCGCCACCAGGAACAGCTGCGCGCGAGTGGGGTCTGGGACGAGCAGGCCGGGTTCTGGGCCGAGCACCTCGCCGGCTGCCCGTCCGTGCTCGAGCTGCCCGCCGACCGGCAGCGGCCGCCGGTGCAGGACGCCGCAGGGGAGCGCACCCCGCTCGACCTCGGCCCAGCCGTGAGCGCCGCCGTCACCGCCCGCGCCTGTGCGCTCGGAATCACGACGTTTTCCCTGTTGCTGGGCGCTTTCGCGCTCACGCTGAGCCGGACGACCGGAGCGCGCGGCCTGCTGGTCGGCGTCCCGCTGGTCGGCCGGGCGACCGAGGAACTGCAGGAACTGGTCGGTGTCGCGGGCAACCTCGTGCCGGTCCGGATCGATGTCGACGACTCGGCGACCGTCGCGGACTACCTGCGTTCGGTCCACCACTCGCTGACCCTGAGCATCGACCACGGGCAGCTGCCGTTCGAGGAGCTCGTCGCGCGGCTCGGCATCGAGCGCACCATCGGCTGCCACCCCCTGGTCCAGGTCTGCTTCGGTATGCACGACCAGCTCGTCCCGCAGCGCCTGACGACCGGAGCGCTCGACATCCGGATCGAGGAGGGCCACGGCGGCGGCGCGCAGTTCGACCTGACCCTGCTGGTCGGGCGGTCGAAACCGTCGCTGGCCGGGCACTTCGAGTACGCGACCGCCGTCTGGGGCGAGCGCGAGATCGACGGGTTCGGTGCGGACTTCGTCGCGGCCGTTGAGGAGCTGGCGGCGGACACCGGCGTCGCGCTCGAGGAGGTCCGCTGCTTCACGTCGGCTCGCCGGGCCCAGCTCGCCGCGGTCAACGACGTGCGCACGAACTTCCCGTGGACGTCCATGGACGCGCTGTTCCGGGACGTGGCCGCCCGCTTTCCCGACACGATCGCCGTCCGCGAGGGTGACGTCGAACTGACCTACACGCAGCTCGTGTCGGCCGCCGCGGAACAAGCGCGGCTGCTTCGCGAAGCCGGGGTCGAGCCTGGCGACCGAGTGTTGCTCGGCGTCGACCGGTCCGTCGCCGAGGTCGTGGCCCTGCTGGGCATCCTGACGGCCGGTGCCGCCTACGTCGGCGTCGACCTGAGCCTGCCCGCCGCGCACATTGGGCAGATCGTCCGGAAGGCGGGCCCTGTCGCGATCGTCACGTCGTCCACAGTGGACCACGAGGCGCTGCGGGACGTCCCGGCCGTGGGGACCTGGGACCGGTCCTGGGACGCCGCGTCCGCCGGCGCGCCCGCGGAGCTGCCCGACGCCGATCCGGCGCGGCAGGCCTATGTCGCCTTCACCTCCGGCTCCACCGGTGAGCCGAAGGGGGTCAGCATCCCGCACCGCGCCGTGATCCGGCTGGTCCACGAGGTCGACTACGTACGGACCGGGCCGGGCGAGACGATGCTGCGGCTGGCGCCGCTGGCCTTCGACGCGTCCACCCTGGAGCTCTGGGGCGCGCTGCTGACCGGCGCCACGCTGGAGGTCTACCCGGCGTACGCCCTGCCGTCCCCGACCGAGCTGAGCGAGTTCCTGCTGACGCGCGAGGTGACCGTCGCCTGGCTGACCTCCGGCCTGTTCCGGCTGGTCGAAGAGTTCGCGCCGGATGCCTTCGGCGGGTTTAGGCAGCTGCTGACCGGTGGTGACGTCGTCCCGCACGACCACGCCGCCCGGGCGCTGACCCGGCACCCCGGACTGGTAATCACCAACGGCTACGGCCCGACGGAGAACACGACGTTCACCACCACCCACACCGTCACGAGGCCCGAAGACATCGACGGCCCGCTGTCGATCGGTACGCCGGTCCCGGGCACGCGGGTCTACGTCCTCGACGAGCGAGGACGGCAGGTTCCACCCGGTGCGGTCGGCGAGCTGTACACCGGCGGCGAAGGCCTGGCCGACGGCTACGTCGGCGATGAGGCCGAGACCGCGCGGCGCTTCGGGCACTTCAGCCCCGACGTGCCGGAGCGGCTGTACCGCACCGGTGACGTCGTCCGGCTCGACACGCGGGGCAGGCTGGCGTTCCTCGACCGCGCGGACGACCAGGTGAAGCTGCGCGGCTATCGCATCGAGCTGAGCGCGATCAGCGACGCGCTAAAGGCGCATCCGCAGGTGAAGGACGCGGTCGTGATCGTGACCGGCGGTGACAGCGCCGAGAAGCGGCTGGTCGCGGCGGTCGTCCTCGCGCTGGGCTCGACGATCGGCACGGGCGAGCTGAAGGAGCTGCTGTCGGGCAGTCTGCCCGCCTACATGGTTCCGGTGCTGTGGACGGTCGTGGAGTCGATCCCGTTGACTCCCAACGGGAAGGTCGACCGGGACGCGCTGGCTGCGATTGCGGAGCCGGCAGGGAACGTCGCCGCCCCACAGGCCGAACCGGCGGCGGCCGACGAGCTGGAACGGATCGTGGCCCTGTTCGCCGAGGCGATCGAGACCACGGGGACCCACGCAGGCAGGCGTTCGCAGGTCGACGCGGACACCGACTTCTTCGCCCACGGCGGCACATCGCTCGGCGCGATCCAACTGATCCGCCTGATCAAGGAACGGCTCTCGATCTCCCTGCGGTTGCGGGAGTTCCTGCTGACGCCGACTCCTGCCGGTGTCCGTCAGCTCGCCGAAAAGACGCAGCGCCGATGAGCGTGAAAGAGCGGGCCGAGCCCGCGAACGCGATCGCCGTGGTCGGCATGGCCTGCCGGTTCCCCGGCGCGGCCGACGTCCGTGAGTTCTGGCAGCTGCTGCGTGACGGCGTCGAGGGCATCACGCATTTTGAGCCCGACGACCTGATCGCCAGGGGCATGGATCCTGAGCTGGTGCGCCGCCCGGAGTTCGTGCCCGCCAAGGGATACCTTCCCGGCTCGCGCGACTTCGACTGGCAGTTCTTCAAGTACAACCGGGCGGACGCGGCGATCATCGACCCGCAGCAGAGGGTCTTCCTCGAGTGCGCCTCCACCGCGTTCGACGACGCCGGCTTCGACCCCGGCCGGTTCGGTGGCCGCATTGGCGTCTACGCCGGATCCGACCGGACGCCGCTGGACTCGGCCGAGGAGCTGAGCCCGCTGGTGCGGGTGGTCAGCCACGAGAAGGACTTCGTCGCGACCCGAGTGGCCTACAAGCTCGGCCTCCGCGGCCCTGCGGTCACCGTGCAGACGGCTTGTTCGACGTCGCTGACCGCGATCCACATGGCGGTCCAGGCGCTGATCGGCGGCGAGTGCGACGCGGCGCTTGCGGGCGGTGTGGCCGTGTCGCCGAAGGGCGAGTGGGGCTACTTCCACGAGCCGGGCAGCGTTCTTTCGCCCGACGGCCACTGCCGCACGTTCGACGCGGAGGCGGGCGGGACCATCCCGAGCGAGGGCGTCGGCGTGGTCGTGCTCAAGCGGCTCGAGGACGCCATGCGCGAGGGCGACCGGGTGCTGGCCGTCGTCCGCGGCTCGGCGCTGAACAACGACGGCTCGGACAAGCTCGGCTTCACCGCACCATCGATCACGGGGCAGAGCGAAGTGATCCGGCACGCTCAGAAGGTGTCCGGGGTGGACCCGGCGGACGTCGACTACGTCGAGTGCCACGGCACGGCGACACCGATGGGTGACCCGGTCGAGGTGGCCGCGCTGGCCGATGCGTTCGGGTTCATCCCCGAGGACCGCGGCCCGATCTGGCTGGGCGCGGTCAAGAGCAACCTCGGGCACACCAGCGCGGCCGCAGGCGTCGCGGGCTTCATCAAGACCGTGCTCATGCTCGACCACCACAAACTGGTGCCGACGCTGCACTTCACCCGCCCGAATCCGTTGCTGGAACTGGATTCCCTACCGTTCGAGGTGTCGGTGCGCACCCAGCCGTGGCCTGAGCACGGGACGCCGACGGCGGCGGTCAGCGCGTTCGGCGTCGGCGGCACCAACGCTCACGTGATCCTGCAGGCCGCGCCCGAGCGTGAGCGACCCGATGTCGAGCCCGGCGACCGAGTGCTGATGCTGTCCGCCGCGACACCGGACGCGCTCGGCCAACTGCGCGAGAACCTGGCCGACCGGCTGGCGGCCGACGAGACCCTGACGCTGCCGGAGGTCGCGCGGACGCTGCTCGACCGGCGGAGGTACACGTGCCGCCAGACTGTCGTCGCGGCCGACCGCGCCGAAGCCGCGGAAGCCCTCCGCGCCGCGCCTGCGTCGGCGACGAAGTCCCTCGGCAAGGTCGCGTTCCTCTTTCCCGGCCACGGCGTCATCGGGCACCCGGCCGGGGCTCCGGCCTACCAGCTGCTGCCGGCGTTCCGCGCGGCCTTCGACGAGGTCAACGACTTCCTGCGCGGCGAGTACGACCTCGACCTGACGCCGCTGGTCACGCCGAACACGCCGCGCGAATGGTTCGATGACTTCGTCCGGCACCAGGTCTGCCTGTTCGCGCTGCCATATGCCCTCGGCCGTCAGCTGGGCGCGTGGGGGATCGAGCCCGCCGCGCTGGTCGGTAACAGCGTCGGCGAGTACGCGGCCGCCGCGCTGGCCGGGATGTGGTCCCTGGCCGACGCCGCCGCTCTCGTCCACGAACGGGCACGGGCGATCCTCGCCATCGAGCCCGGCCGGATGGTGGCCGTCGCCGCGCCGTTAGACGAGGTCGCCCGCCGCGTCGACCTTGGCGGAGAGGTGGCTGTCTCGGCGATCAGCCGCGGTGGTGTGGTGCTGTCCGGGACCCTCGCGGCGGTCGAGGAACTGCTGGCAGGCGCCGCACTCGACGGCCTGGACACCCGGGTCCTGAACGTCGAGCGCGCGGGCCACTGCGCCCTGCTCGCGCCCGCGGGCGACCGGCTCACCGAGCTGATCACCGCGACTCCGGCGCACGCACCGCAGCGGCCGATGGTCCTCAACACCACCGGCGGCTGGGCCGATCCGGCCGCGATCACCGGTCCGGAGTACTGGGCCGAGCAGGTCTGCCTGCCCGTCCTGCTCGATGACTGCATGCGGACCCTGCTCGACTCCGATTGCCGGACGTTCCTCGAGCTCGGCGCGGGCAGCTCGATGCTCGGCGTGTTGCGGCTGCGCGACGAGTGGGACGCGAACCGCAGCGGAATTCCGCTGCTCGGCCGGGCGGAGGACGGTGACCGCGGTCTGCTGCGTGCGCTGGGCACGCTGTGGGAGCACGGCGTCGACACTCTCGAGGAGACGCTCGCGCCCGCCGACGAGCGGCTGGTCCACGTCTCGCTACCGGGCCACCCGTTCGCGGCCCGTGACCCCGAGGCCGACGACGAACCGGTGGCCACTGCCGGAGCCGCCCACCGCGACCCGGTGCACGCCCTGCTCGACCGGCTGTGGTGCGGCGCGCTCGGCGTGTCCACCGCCGCCCGGGAGGACCACTTCCTTGAGCTGGGCGGCGAATCACTCATGGCGCTGCAGCTCATGCGGCAGGTCCGCGACAAGCTCGGCGTGGTCGTCCCGGCCGCGGAGTTCATGCGGCTGCCCACGTTCGGGAACCTGCTCGACCTGGTCGACCAGCGGCGTGACGACGACGAACCGGCGACCCAGCTGGGCGCGGTCGTGCTGCGCGAGGGCATCGGCAGGCCGCTGTTCCTGGTCGCCGACGCCGCCGAGTCATCGCTGAGCTACCTCGAACTCGCCGGGCACCTCGACGGCGCTCGTCCCGTCTACGGCCTGGAACCCCGGGGCACTGGGTCACGAAAGTCCATAGAGGACAGTGCGGCGCAGCACCTCGAAGTGCTGGTGCGCCTCCAGCCGGCCGGGCCGTACACCCTCGGCGGCTGGTCGTTCGGCGCGGTCGTGGCGCACGAGATGGCCGCGCAGCTGATCGCCCGCGGTGAGCGCGTCGACCTGCTCGTCTGCCTCGACGCCTATGTGCCCGGCCGGCCGGGGCGGTGGATCGGCGCCGACCCCGGGTTCGTGTCCGGCCACCTGCGGCTGATGGCGAGCTCCGTGCTCGGCTTCGGCGAGGTCGGCGTCCAGGCCAAGCGCAACTCCGCGCTGCCGCGCCTGCTGCTGGACAAGTTCCTCGTGCTCTCGCGGTACCGGCCGCGTCCGGTGGACTGCCGGGCGCTGGTGCTCAAGGTGGCGGTGAGCCCGCGCGAGGCCGAGGAGCTGGGCCGCGCCATCGAGACCTTCTACACCGGCGGAGTCACGGTGCGGCCGGTCGGCGGCGACCACTGGTCGATGCTCAGAACCCCGCATGCCGAGGAACTCGCCGCGGAACTGCTGGGGGCGCTCCCGGAGACGGAAGGAGCAGGCCATGGCAGTCACTGAGAGGCCCGAGGTCGAGGCGAAGAGGCCGTCCCTGCTGCGCAACAAGTCCTTCCAGGCGCTGTGGAGCAGTGAGGCGCTGGCGGGCATCGGCGAGAACGCCGCAGGCGTCGCCTACCCGCTGCTGATCCTGGCCACCACCGGCTCGGCCGCCTACGCAGGCGCCGTCGGTTCGGCGCAGCTGCTGGCCCAGGGCGTGATGTCGTTCTGGGGCGGGATCCTCGCCGACCGGCTCGACCGCAAGCGGCTGCTGTTCGTCTGCGGGCTGGTCCGCGCGGTCCTGCTCGCGGTGTTCTCCGTGCTGATCCTCACCGGCCCGGTGAACATCTTCGTGACCTTGGGCATCGCGATTGTCTCGTCGTGCTGCTTCGGGTTGTCGATGCCCGCCGGGATGGCCATGATCAAGCAGCTGGTCCGGCCCGACCAGGTCGGGCAGGCCACCGCGCAGAACCAGGTCCGCTGGTTCGGGGCGATCACCGCGGGACCGTCCATCGGCGGCGCGCTCTACGGTGTCGGCCGCGCGCTGCCGTTCCTGGGGGCCTGCTTCTCGTTTCTGGCCTCGGCCCTGCTGATGCTGTTCGTCCGGCGTACGCCGCGGCCGGAGACCCCGGCCGGGGGCGGCAAACACCTGCTCGGCGGATTCCGCTACCTGGTGCGGGATCCGGTGCTGCGGCCGCTGATGACCAGCGTGATCCTGTCCAACCTGGCCTTCAACACGGTCGGGATGACGCTCGCGGTGATCGCCACGGGCAAGGCACGTGGCGCGTCCGAAGCGTTCATCGGCATGACAGTGTCGGTCGCCGGGGCCGGGGCACTGGTCGGCGCGCTGCTGGCGGGTTTTGTCATCAAGCGCGTCCGGCCGTCGTATATCTTCATCGTTGGCTACTGGATCGGTCCGGTCGCGGCGGTGCTGCTGATGACCGTGCCCGGCGTGCTGCCGCTGGGCATCATCGTGGCCTGCGTGTACTTCCGCGGCCCGGTGATCAACGCGTCGTTTCTCACCTACACCACCAGGACCGTTCCGGACGCGCTGCAGGGCCAGGTGCTCGGCGCGATCGTCTCGGCGTCCACGATCGTCTCGCCGATCGGCGTGTTCGCGATCGGCGCGATCTTCGACGCGTGGGGCCCGAACTGGGTGTTCGCCGTGATCGGCGTGGTCGCGACGCTGGGCGCGCTGCCGACGTTGAGCCGGGGGATCCGGACCCTGAACTCACGGGAACTGTTTCAGTGAACGAAGGCAAAAGGAGTGCGATGACTCAGGACGCAACCGAAGGTTCGGCGACAGACACGACGGCCGGGCCGCTGCCGCCGGAGTTCTTCACGCACCCTCTTCAGGACCGCAACGCGATCTACGCCGGCCTGCGAGAGAAGTGCCCGGTGCGGGCGATCGACCACCCGCCGGGTGCCGAGGCCTACATCGTGGCCGACTACGAGATGGCGCTCGCCCTCTTCGGCGACCCGCGGATCTCGAAGTCGCTGGAGAACTCGCCGAAGTGGTTCCGTGACCAGCTCTACGGCGACAGCCCCGTGCAGTCGCGCAACATGCTCATCGCCGACGCCCCCGAGCACTCGCGGCTGCGGCGGCTGGTCAGCAAGTCATTCGTGCCGCGCCGGATGGAGGCGCTGCGCCCGCGCATCCAGGAGATCACCGACAAGCTGATCGACGCCTTCCCGGAGTCCGGTGAGTTCGACCTGATGGGCTTCGCGCGCGAGCTGCCGGTGCGGGTGATCTTCGAGTACCTGCGCATCGACATAAGGGACCGAGAGGAGCTCTTCGAGTGGTCGAAGGTGCTCGGCGGCGCGCCGTACACCGACGAGGAGGGCAGCAGGCGCCTCAAGGAGGTCAGCGCCAAGTTCGAGCAGTACATCCTGGACCTGCTCGAGGTCCGGCGGAGCAACCTCGGCGAGGACCTCGTCAGCCAGCTGCTGGTGGCGGCCGAAGACGACGTGTTCACCATCGAAGAGATCGCCTCGACGATGTCACTGCTGATCATCGCGGGCCAGCGCACGACGACGAATCTGATCGGCAACGGCGTGCACGCGCTGCTCACCCACCTCGACCAGCTCGAGCTGCTCAAGAACGACCCGGGCCTGGTGATCTCCGCGGTCGAGGAGTTCCTGCGCTACGAGTCGCCGAGCTACCGCGGCACGCTGCGCGTGGCGACCGAGCCGATGGACATCGACGGCGTCGACGTCGGCAAGGAAGCCTTCGTGCACCTGCTGATCGCCGCGGCCAACCGCGACCCCAAGGTATTCGAGGACCCCGACCGCCTCGACATCACGCGAACGGCCAACAAGCACCTGACCTTCGGCCACGGCGCGCACTACTGCCCGGGCGCCCCGCTCTCGCGGCTGGAGGGCTACGTCGTCTTCCCGACGCTGCTGCGCCGCCTTCCCGGGCTCGCGCTGGCGATCCCAGAGGAGGAGACCGAGTGGATCTACGACAACTCGGTCAGCCGTGGCCTCGACTCGCTGCCGGTGAAGTACGACAAGGTGCTGCCCGCCGACGTCGGATCCACCGGTTGCCCGGTCCAGCACGGGGGCGCGTGAGTGCATGAGGATCCTCGTACTGGGCGGCACCGTCTTCCTAGGCCACGCCGTCGCGGCGGAATCCGTGCGGCGGGGCCACGAAGTCGTCTGCGCGGCTCGCGGCACGTCGGGAAGGATCCCCGACGGCGCGACGCTGGTGAAGATCGACCGCGAGGCGCCGGACGGCTTGGCCGCGCTGGCGGGCCAGAGGTTCGACGCGGTCGTCGACGTCGCCACGATGTCCTACCCCTGGGTAGCGAACGCGCTGAACCTGCTCGGCGTGGGAGCCGAGCACTGGACGTTCGTGTCCTCGATCAACGTCTACGCCGACGCCGAGACACCCGGTCAGAACGAGGACGCGGTACTGCACGAGCCCGTGACGAGCGGGGCGGACGCCGCCGAGCGCATCCAGAACCCCTACCTGTATGCGGGGATCAAGGTCGCGAGCGAGACCGCGGTGCGCGAGGCGATGGGCGAGCGCGCACTGATCGTGCGGTCCGGCCTGATCGTGGGCCCCGGCGACGTCTCCGACCGGTTCGGATATTGGCCTGCGCGGATCTCGCGCGGCGGCCGGGTCCTCGTGCCCGCCACCGCGGAGCAGCCGGTGCAGATCATCGACGTTCGGGACATGGCGGCGTGGATCGTTGATGCCGGGGAACGGCGGCTGGGCGGGACGTTCAACGGCGTCGGCCCGACCCGGACGTTTGGCGAGTTCCTGGCCGACGTCGTGCGCGCGGTCGGTCCGGCGGGCACCGAACTGGTCCCGGCCTCTCCCGAGCAGCTGGCGGCCGCCGGTGTGCACGAGTGGCGCGGGGCGCGGTCGCTGCCGGTGTGGGTGCCCCGGGAGGACTACGGCTTCCTCGCGCACGACCACCGCAAGGCCGCGGGCGCGGGCCTGGAGCACCGGCCGTTCGAGGAGATCGTCACCGATGCCCTCGCCTACGAACGCGAACTCGGACTGGATCGCCCCCGGGAGGCCGGTTTGACCCCGGCCGAGGAGGCCGAGGTCCTGGAGGCACTAGGAGGGAAACAGCCGTGAGCTCTTGGCGCCGGATCGGCGAAGGCAGCGCGGACAGGATGATTCTCGCGGTCGACTTCGACTCGACCGCTCGGCCGGAGGCGGGTTTCCGCACGTTTGCGGGACTGGCGAAGTTCGCAGGCGAGATCTGGCTGACGACCCAGCCGGACGCCGCCGAGCGGGAGTTCCTGTCCGCCGAGGCGTACCTGGACTTCTGGAGTGCGCGTCCCGAGGGCCGGATCGAGGCGCTCGTCGGCTTCTGCGTGGGCTGCGTGTTCCTCCCGGCCTTGGCCGACGCGATCGAGCAGGCGCAGGGCTCGCGGCCCGCGCTGCTCCTGATCGACCCGGAACCCGTGGTCACGGCGAGCATCTACCGGGACTTCAAGAACACGGTTGAAGCCATGGGGATCCTGTCCGAGGACGAGCGCGCGGCCGCCGTCGCCGAGGCGCAGTCGGTTTGCGAGACGGCCGGGGACGACTTCGACTCGGCCGCCGTCGGCGTGGTCAAGCTCTACGAAACCACCGCGGGCACGGCGTTCGACCGGCTGGGCCTGGACGAGGAGACCAGCGAAGACCTGCTGGGCCTGTTCCGCTCGTACGTGTCCTACCTGCACGCGGCCGCCGCGCTGAAACCGGAGCAGGGCTGGGCCGCCTGCGTCGCGCTGACGTCGGCGCAGTCCAGCCCGGGCGCGCCGCACGCCGCTTCGGAACGGAGCTTTCCCATCGGGACCGAACACATGCTGGCCGACGAGCGCGTCGCCGAGGCCGCGCGCGACGTCTTCGAGGAGCGCTGACATGGCCGACATCCGGTGGCACGACCAGGCGATCGCCGCAGCCGCGGTCTACCAGGCGCGGATGACGCTGAGCCGCGACGTCGTCCTCATCGTCGCGGGTGAACCCGTGCGGGTTCGCGTCGACCCGGCGCTGACCTTCGCCGAGCTGGTGGGCGCCCGGGCCCCGCTCGCCGACGCACCGCCCGCCAGTGCGCACGTCCTGTTCGACGCGCGGGAATCCGCCGACGGCCCGGCTTTCGTGTTCAGCGAGGGACTGCGGGTCGAGGCGGGCGAGCACACCGACCGGCTCCAGTGCTTCACCGACCGGCTGCTGGCCGACCCCGGTGTCCCGGTCGGCGACGTCGACCTGCTGACCTCGGCCGAGTTCGACCGGCTCATGCACCAGTGGAACGCCACCGCCCACGACGTGCCTGCGCTCACCCTGCCGGAGCTGGTCGAGGCGAACGCCGCCGCGCACCCCGACCGCCGGGCCATCAAGCACCACGACGTCCGGCTGACCTACGCCGAGCTGAACGCCCGTGCCAACCGGATCGCCCGGCTGCTGCTCGATGACGGCGCGGGCCCCGGCGACGTCGTGGCGATGGTGTTGCCGCGCTCGATCGACTACGCCGTCACCGCGCTGGCCGTCACCAAGACCGGTGCGGCCTACCTGCCGGTGGACACGAGCTACCCGGTCGAGCGCATCACCCAGGTGCTCGCCGACGCCGCCGTCTCCCACGTCGTGACGATCGCCGAGCTGACCGACACGGTGCTGGTGCCCGCCGAGCAGGTCGTGCTGGACGCCGAAACCACCGTGCGGCGGCTGGCCGACGCCGTTCCGGCCGACCCGACCGACGCCGACCGGCGCGCGCCGCTCACCCCGGACCTCCCCGCGTACGTGCTGTACACGTCGGGGTCGACTGGGCGGCCGAAGGGCGTCGTGATCGCCCATCGCGCGATCACGAACCGGCTGCACCACATGCAGCACCAGATCCCGCTCGGCCCCGACGACCGGCTGCTGCAGAAGACCCCCGCCGGGTTCGACGTCACCGTGCGCGAAGTCTTCTGGCCCCTGCTGGCCGGCGCCTCCATCGTGGTCGCCGACCCAGACGGGCACCGCGACCCGGCCTACATCGCCGAGACGATCGTGGCCGAGGACATCACGATCACTCACTTCGTCCCTTCGGGGCTGAAGGTGTTCCTCGCCGAGCCGGATGCGGTGAAGTGCACGAGCCTGCGCCGGGTCGTGTGCGGCGGTGAGGCACTGCCCGCGGACCTGCAGGGGTGGTTCGCCTCTGTCCTGCCTGCGGACCTGTTCAACGTCTACGGTCCGACCGAAGCCGCGGTCGACGTCACGTCGATGCTGTGCCCGCGCAACCCCGAACCGGGGCCGGTCCTCATCGGACGGCCGGTGTGGAACACGAGGCTGTACGTCCTCGACGAGCAGCGCCGTCAGCTGCCGATGGGAGTCACGGGCGAGCTGTACCTCGCCGGGGTCCAGCTGGCCGAGGGCTATCTCGGTCAGCCGGAGCTGACCGCCGACCGGTTCGTCGGCGACCCCTACGGCGAGCCCGGTGCCCGGATGTACCGCTCGGGCGACGCGGCCCGCTGGCGCGAGGACGGTGTCATCGAGTTCTTCGGGCGGCTCGACCACCAGGTGAAGATCCGCGGGTTCCGGGTCGAGCTGGAAGAGATCGAGTCGGTGCTGCTGCGTGACGGGCAGCTCAGCCAGGCGGTCTGCCTCCTCCGCGAGGACACCCCCGGCGACCAGCGGCTGGTGGCCTACGTCGTCCCGGCGGTCGACACCGGGCCGGACGTCGACAAGCTGCGCGCCCAAGCCGTGGCGGCACTGCCGGACTACATGGTGCCGACTGCGTTCGTCGTGCTGGCCGAGCTGCCGCTGACGCCGAACGAGAAACTGGACCGCAAGGCGCTGCCGAAGCCGGAGGTCGTGGTGGTGCAGGCGGGCCGGGCGCCGTCGACGTCGGAAGAGCTGCTCGTCGCCGACGTGTTCGCCAAGCTGCTGGAAGTGCCGTCGGTCGGGGTCGAACAGCGCTTCATCGAGCTGGGTGGGAACTCGCTGCTGGCCGCGCAGCTGGTCAACGAGATCCACGAGCGCAGCGGCGTCCGGCTGCGGATCCGGCAGGTCCTGGAGAACCCGACCGTGCGGGAGCTCGCCGCGTTGCTCGTTCCGTGACGGCGACGCTGAAGGTCGCGCTGCTCGGCTGCGGGACGGTCGGCGGGGAGGTGGCCCGGTACCTGGACACGCACGCCGACGACCTCGCGGCCCGCATCGGCGCGCGGGTGGAGTTGGCCGGGATCGCGGTTCGCCGGGCCGACCTGCCGCGCCCGGGAGTGCCGGAGCATCTGATCACCACCGACGCGCACGAGCTGGCGCTGCGGCCGGATGTCGATGTCGTGATCGAGCTCATCGGCGGCGTCGACACCGCAGGCGAGCTGATCCGGACGGCGTTCTCGCACGGAGCTTCGGTGGTCAGCGCGAACAAGGCCCTGATCGCCGCCCAGGGCACCTCGCTGCATGAAGCCGCCGCGGCGGCGGGCGCGGACCTGTATTACGAGGCCGCCGTCGCGGGCGCGATCCCGCTGCTCAGGCCGTTGTGCGAGTCGTTGGCAGCCGACCGAATCACGCGCGTGTTCGGGGTCGTCAACGGCACGACCAACTTCATCCTCGACAAGATGGAGGTCCTCGGCGCCTGCTACCAGGAGGCGCTCAAGGAGGCCATCCAGCTCGGCTACGCGGAGGCCGACCCGACCGCCGACGTTGAGGGCCACGACGCCGCCGCGAAGGCCGCCATCCTGGCCGGGATCGCCTTCACCACGCGGGTGCGGATCGAGGACGTCCACCGCGAGGGCATTACCGCGATCACCTCCGCCGACATCACCGCGGCCAAGGCGCTGGGCTACAGCGTCAAGTTCCTGGCGGTGTGCGACCGGGGGGCCGACGACCGGTCGGTCAGGGTGCGCGTGCACCCGGCGATGATCCCGGCAGGCCACCCACTGGCTTCGGTGCGCGGCGCGAACAACGCGGTGCTCGTCGAGGCCGACGCCGCGGGGCAGCTGATGTTCTACGGTCCGGGCGCGGGCGGCGCGCCGACGTCCAGCGCTGTGCTCGGCGACCTGGTCGCGGTGGGCCGGAACAAGCTGGCGGGCGTGACCGGGTTCGGCAGCGCGAACTACGCCGGGCTGGTGTTGCGGCCGATGGCCGAGGTTTCGACCAGGTGCTACGTGCGGCTGGAGGTCACCGACGCCCCGGACGTGCTGGCGTCGGTGGCCACGGTGCTCGCGCGGCACGGCGTGCCGATCGAAACCTCTGGCCGGAGTGGCTGCTCGCTCGCGCTGGTCACGCACCAGGCGACGGACGGCGCCCTGGCCGCGGCGGTGGCGGAACTGCGCGGTCTGGACCACGTGCACGAGGTGGCGAGCCTGATCCGGATCGAAGGGACCGACCCGGCTCCCTGACGGCCGCCAGGGTGCCGTGGCGGCCGCCAGGGTGCCGTGGCTCAGAGAAGCACCGGGCGTTCATTTCGAGGCCATTGCGCGCGGGCGAAGGCGGGCTGCGGTGGTGGTGCGATTACGCGCGCCGCAGCACCAGGCCGGCTCGCCGACCTACCGACAGATGGCCACGGCCGTGCACTATTCGCCATCCACACTGCTGCGGCGTTCGGTAGGCGGATGCCGACGCGCGAGGTGATTTCCGCGTACGTTTTCACGCCGGCCCGGGGTGGACAGGCACCACCAACCCGGCGGGGTCGTCGTGTGGAGCGGTCCGGGCAAGGTGTCAAGCCCCGGATTTCGTGGAGAGTGGATTGGCTGGTTTCCAGGGGTGGGGTGACTGGGTGGGTAATCGTGTGTGGTGCTTCGTACTCGGCGGGTGGGAGGCGTCGATTGTTGTACCAGTCGGCGATTTCCAGGTCGTCGATGCCGCGCCAGGGCCGTGGTCGCGCACGAGAGTCCCCCGTGGAGCTGACCGAGGTGACCGCGCCGGCGTCGGCGAGCCGTTGGGTGTACCGGATCGCCCGGTGCACCCGCTCCGCGGTCGCTGTGACGCACGAGCCCGGTCAGGTCGGTGCCGTTGGTCCGGCGGCGCCAGATCGGCATCTGCAGCGGCGTCCAGGGCCAAGTCCGTGTACAGACTGGTGGCGACCTGCCAGCCGACGATCAGGCGAGCGAACACGTCCAGGAGCGCCACGTCGCTGCCCTGCCGGTTCAGCTCGGCCCACACCTTCCTTGCCCCGTAGACGCTGTAGTTCGCCTCGTACACCTGCTCGATCTTCTCGACCAGCACCAGGTCTCGCGCCGCGCGAACGGACTCGGGACGGGTCTTGGCGGCACAGTAGGTCGACGGTGCGATCTCAGGAGGGCCGGGAACTTGCGGCGGGCGAACCAGATCTTGAGGTCAACGGCACGTTTCTTCGCGTTGCGGAGCTGGACTGCCCGTCGCGACGAAGGTCGAGTTCGTCGACGACGATCCTGTTCCCATCCTTGTAGTGCCCCCGGCGCGGCTCGTACAGCATCCGCACGAACTCGTACCCGCCGTGAGCTGCTGGTTTCCACCACGGTCGAGATCCCGCGCCGCCGTCGTGGCCGGGGCGGTGATACCCGATGAGCGGCCGGCCGGACATGGACGTGTGGGTACGTCGCGGCTGTGCCCTGGTCGTGGCGGCACCGTCCGGCCGCTGCGCACCCACTGCCAGTACCAGACCTGGTGACAAATCCACATCCCGTGGTCGCGGCGCTGCGGGACGACGATGACCGGTTACCAGCATCGCCCGGCAACCGCGGCCGCGCGGTGCTGATCGCGCAAGCCGTTGCCGAAGAAGCAGAACAGCGGGAACTCGCGGTCCGCCGGGGAGGCGCCGGCCTACTGATGGACATCGTCGCCGGCGACTTCCGATACCGGTTGCGGATCACCGAGGAGACCAGTGCCCGATGGACATTTCGGCTGGCCCTCGAGCTGACCGGTCCCGGACTCGATCATCCGATGCGGTGGACCGACCGTGCGAAAAGGAACGTCGAGGACGACCTCGGCCAGGTGCTCGACGAGATCGCCAGCAACGCGGACGCCGCGCGTCGGGAGGCGGCCGAACGCGAACAGGCCGAGGCGCAGCGTCTGGCTGAACAGCAGGAGAAGGCGCTGCGCAAGTACCGGGCGAAGGTCCTTCGCAAGCAGGTCAAGGCGTGGCGCCAGGCCACGTCGATCCGGCGGCACTGCGATGAGCTGATTGCCGGCGGCCTGTCACCAGAGGACGAGTGGGTGCGGTGGGCTCGATCCCGCGCCGACGAGGTTGACCCGCTGACCGACCCGCCCGGCCTGCCGGATCCGGCCGACCCGGACGACACGGCCGATGATGAGCCGGAGCCTGTCGCGCCTTCGCCGTTCGCAGGGATTCACCGCGAGATCCCGAAGCCGTGGCATCCGAACCGTCGCTGGTGGGACCGCTGACCGCGTCACCCGGGGCCGTAGGGACTCCACCCGCGCAGATACGGACTCAGCTCGTCCGGCGAGGGCTTCGGCGTTGTCGGCATTCCCTCGGGATCACACCGAGGATCGACACGGTCGGCATAGGTCGCGACCCACTCGGCCCACGCCCGCACGTCCTCGCGACGGTCGCCATCGAGGGCAGCGGCGCGGTCGAGCAGCGCGGCACTGTAAGCCCTGATGTCGTCGGACAGGTCGGCGTTCTCGATGCGCTTGCGCAGGGTCTGTTCGCGATGCTGTTCGGCATACTTCCGCCGCGCCGTGGCCATCGCATCTTCCCATCGCCGTCGCCGGTCCTCAGTCCGCCGCCGCTCCTCCTCACGGCGTTCCTCGGCCGCCGCGCGCAGGTGCTCGACCTGATCGAAGAACTTGCCGAGCTGCCGCTCCACCGGCTCGGTCTTGGTGTCGGACCAGGTGAGGGCGCGAACCCGCCGTCCAGGCGGCTGAAGCCGCAACCACAACCCGTGCGTCGTGCCGCCGAAGGTGAACGGAAACTCGTCGTCCCACCCGATCGAGATCTCCAGGTATCCGTCGCGCACGTGGCCGGCCTTGCGCACGCGATAACCGCGGAACTCGGCCTCAGCAATGATTGCCTGCAGGATCCGCAGCACGCGCCCCTTCTTCTGCCGCGGAACATCCGGAATCCAGTCCTCGACCCGGGACCGCTGCCACTCAGCTCGCCACCAGTCCCGCTCCCGAGCCTCCAGCCCCTTCCTCAACGCCTCGACCAGCGGATACGGTTGGGCTGGCAGCTTGGCGGGTACCCGCACTGCTCTGCCCAACAGGTCTTCCGGAGCTCGCGGTTCCCGCTTTCCCTCCGCGACCGGATTGGCTGCCGTCGTCGCAACCTTACAGTCGGCGGGCTTTGCGGTCGGATCGGTGACGACGATCCTCAGCGAATCACCATCTGTCCACTTCTGCAGCCGAGCGGTCCCGACCCGCCACAACCTCAGCTGCGCCACCCGCGCCGCATGCCGCCACGCCAACAGCTCCTCACGACTCAACCCCTTGAGCAGCAAATGCCCACCCGCGGCAGCCGCCCGCTCAAGGACCTCCTCCGCCGTCACATGGACCGCGGACGAGTCATCGGAGACCATAACCCCGACCGTAGAGGACTTATGTTGTCTTGACTCAACACCAACGTCGTACTCTTGACCGATTACGGAAGGAGTCATGCTTGAGTTGGCGGGTGAGCGGATGGGTGGTGCTCCCGCCGGATCGCAATCGCACTAGATGAGGTCGACGGAGCTGACGAGGCGTTATCGGTTCTGGTGCAGGCATGGGCGCATCAAGGACCGCCGAAAGTCGCGCAGAGCACTAGGTGTTGGCTCCGCCGCCTCCCCAGCGAGGGCCGAGATCCGACGAGCTGCTCGGACGTAGTTCCGGTATGGACGGGACCGAGCGTGAGGGACGGCACGGTCTATCACGCTCATGGCTAAGGTTGCAGGACGACTAGCTCCGCCTGGCCCGACTCGGGCTCAGGAGCGAGGGCTGACGTGCAATAGGAAGGATGCCACTATCGGATGCCTCGCTTGACCTTGCCCCAGCTGGAGCGGCACCTGTTCGCCGCCGCGGATGTGCTGCGCGGCTCCATGGAGGCCTCGGCCTACAAGGAGTACATCTTCGGGATGCTGTTCCTGAAATACGCCTCCGACCAGTTCGAGGCGGAGCGGCAGCAGGTCATCTCAGAGCAGCGGGCAAGGGGGCGCACTAAGTCCGAGGCCGAGCAGCGGGCCGAGTCGCCCTCGTTCTATCGGACGTTCTACGTCCCGCAGCGGGCACGCTGGGATCAGATCCGCGATCACCTCCACAAGTCTGTCGGCAGCGGGCTGAACAAGGCCCTGGAGGAGTTGGAGCACCGCAACCGGTCGCTCGACGGGGTGCTGCAGCACATCGACTTCAACCGCAAGATCGGTCAGTCATCGATGTCCGACAAGAAGCTGCGCGAGCTGATCGTGCATTTCAACAAGGTGCCGCTCTGTCAGCAGGACTTTGAGTTCCCCGATCTCCTCGGCGCCGCCTACGAGTACCTGATCCGGGACTTTGCTGACTCGGCGGGCAAGAAGGGCGGCGAGTTCTACACCCCGCGTGACGTTGTTCGCCTTATGGTGCAGATCGCCGACCCGCATCCCGGCATGAGCGTCTACGACCCGTGCACCGGCTCGGGTGGCATGCTGATCCTCTCCAAGGAGTACGTCGAGGAGTCGGGTGGCGACGGACGTAACCTCGCCCTCGCCGGCCAGGAGAAGGATGGCAGCGTATGGGCCATCTCCAAGATGAACATGCTGCTCCACGGCATCCCCGATGCCGATCTTCGCAACAACGACGACGGCACGCTCGAAGACCCGGCACACATCGCAGGTGGGGAGCTGCAGCGGTTCGATCGGGTGATCACCAACCCGCCGTTCTCGATGAACTACAGCGCCCACGCGATCCCGTTCCCCGAGCGCTTCCGCTATGGCTACACCCCGGAGAAGGGTAAGAAGGCCGACCTGATGTTCGTCCAGCACATGCTGGCGGTCACGCGGCCTGGCGGGCTCGTCACTACGGTCATGCCGCACGGCGTGCTGTTCCGTAGCGGCGAGGAGGGGAAGATCCGCAGCGGTTTCCTGAATGACGACCTCATCGAGGCCGTGATCGGCCTCGGCCCTCAGCTCTTCTACGGAACCGGCATCCCGGCCTGCATCCTCGTGCTGCGGCCGGTCGGTTCAAAGCCAATGGATCGTACGGGAAAGGTGCTGTTTATCAACGCGGACCGGGATTACCGGGAAGGCCGGGCGCAGAACTACTTGGAGCCTGAACACATCGAAAAGATTGTATCAGCCTATCGCACCTTTGAGGACATGCCTGGCTTCGCGCGCGTCGTCTCCCGCACTGAACTGGCCGAGAATGACGACAACCTCAACATCCGCCGCTACGTCGACACTACGCCGCCTCCTGAGCCACAGGACGTGCGGGCGCATCTACACGGCGGAATCCCGAAGGCCGAGGTCAGCGCCAAGGCGGGCCTGTTCGCCGCCCATGGCCTGAAACCGGAACGCCTCTTGGCCCCGAAGAGCGACAGTTATCTGCAGTTTGCCGACGTCGTGACCAAGCGGCGCGACCTCCGTCGCCTGATCGAGGCTGACTCCGGAGTGGTCGCCACTGAGGACGCCGTGCTCGATGCCATCGGGCTTTGGTGGGATGCGCAGGAAGTGCGGTTCGACAAGTTGGAATCGCCTGGCGACCTGGTCGAACTACGTATGGACCTGATCGAGACGTTCCGAGACGCGCTGGCCTCCACGCCGCTACTGGACCCGTTCGCGATCCGCGGCATCGTGGCGTCCTGGTGGGGCGAGAGCCTGCCAGACCTTAAGGCGCTCGCGACGCACGGCTACCGTGGTCTTATTGAGGCCTGGGCAGCCACGGTGCTCGACGCCCTGGTCGAGGAGAAGGCCAGGGTCAACCCGCTCGACCACAAGGTGGCTCGGGCACTGCTGCCTGAGTACCTCGACCGGCTGTCCACCCTCGAAGCGGAGGTTGTCGAGCTGGACAGCACGATCAAGGCGGCGGCTACTGCCTCGGATGATGAGGACGACGCCGAGCCTAGTGAAGACGCTCTCTCGTCGGCCGAAGTCAGGAAGCTAAAGAGCAAGCTGACGGCTACCAAGAAGCAGCTCAAGTCGGAGAAGGGCGCTTTCGCGGACCGTCTTGCGGCGGCCAGTACCGCCCTCGACGACACGTTCGCGCGTCAAGTCGTGCTCGACGCCATGGAGAGAGATCTGGTAGCGGAAGCCCAAGACCGCATTACCCGGCATCGTCGAGCGGTGATCTCGGCGTTCGAGACCTGGTGGGACAAATACCGGACGCCGCTTGCGACGCTCGAAGCTGAGGGTGACGAAGCCGCAGCAACACTCGCGGGGATGTTAAAGGAGCTCGGCTATGAGTGATCGCGAGCCGGTGATTCGTGCTGAAGCAGACTGGCCTGTGCGTCCCCTGGGTGAGCTAGTGACGGTGCTACGCCGCGGTACGGCACCCGT
Organism: Actinophytocola sp.; assembly: GCF_050699935.1. Classification (NCBI taxonomy): domain Bacteria; kingdom Bacillati; phylum Actinomycetota; class Actinomycetes; order Pseudonocardiales; family Pseudonocardiaceae; genus Actinophytocola; species Actinophytocola sp. The sequence goes on along the minus strand of NZ_JBOHGB010000026.1, from coordinate 4,645 downwards.
ATATGTCGACGACTCCGGCGTGAAGGCGATCGGACAGCGGTGTGTCACGGATGCTGATTTCGATGGGTCACGTTCGCGGCCACACTCGGCTAAGGCTATGTCGAACGTCGTAGTGCCTCAGGCTGGCGATGTGCTTGTCAACTCAACGGGGACGGGAACTATTGGTCGCTCCGTTACCTTTCGAGAGGACGGAGCTAGGTACATAGTTGATGGTCATGTGACTGTGGCCCGACCCCGCGAGAAGGACCTTATTGGCCGCTGGCTGAACGACGTACTTCGAAGCCCGCAAGGTCAAAGATACCTTGAGGCAAGGTGCTACGCGGGCTCGACGAACCAGATTGAGCTGTCGTCGTTGGCACTTGCTGCCATGCCAGTCGCGGTTCCTTCAGTTGACGAGCAGCGGCGGGTTGCGGAGGTGCTGGATACGCTCGACGATCAGATTCGACTGATTAAGAGCACGACGTCGAAACTGCGCGCGACACTTGTTGGTCTCCTAAGCCAGCTGATGACCCGGGGCGTGCGGTCTGGCCTGGCTCCTCTGGGTGATGTCGTGCTGGAGTTTGGCGAGCCATCTATCAGGTTGCCGGAGCGGTGGACGGTTGAGCCTATTGAGAGGCTTCTGGGCTCTGCGGACCCAGCGATGCGTAGCGGCCCGTTCGGAAGTGCTCTGCTGAAACATGAGCTTGTGGAGTCTGGTGTTCCGCTTCTCGGAATCGACAACGTGCAGGTCGATCGGTTCGTCTTCGACTTCCAGCGCTTCGTGACACCCGCGAAGGCGGCCGAACTATCCCGCTACCGCGTTCGACCGGCTGACGTGATGATCACAATTATGGGCACAGTTGGACGTTCGTGTCTGGTCCCCGAGGATATCGGATTCGCTCTGTCGTCCAAGCATGTGTGGACTCTGACTCTCGATGAAAACCGTTATCGCCCGTATTTGGCCAGTCTACAACTGAATCACGCCCCTTGGGCTCGCGCGCATCTGCGGCGAGATGAGCAGGGCGGAATCATGAGTGCGATTCGCTCCGACACGCTCAAGACTTTGATGCTTCCAACTCCACCAATCGACGAGCAGCTCGAGATCGAGGCGATTTTGAAAACGGTGGAGTCCAAAATTTCTAGTCAAGAAAAGGCGTTGAAGAAACTTCGGGCTATGAAAATTGGGCTTACGGACGATCTCCTCACTGGACGTGTCCGCGCCCCTGCTAAGGCTGCCTCATGAGCAAAGGCCCCGAGTACGCAGAGGTCGAGAAGCCGCTGCTTGACCAGTTGAATGGCTTCGGCTGGCACGTCATCGATGGCTCCAAGTCGGATCCGTCAGTCACCGAGCGCGACTCATTCCGCGGCTCAATCCTCGAAGACCGACTCCGCGCCTCTCTGCTCAAGATCAACCCAGGGCCGAACGGTTTGCCTTGGTTGGACGATGCTCGCCTTGCCGAGGTGGTCTCGTCGCTGACGCGCTCTGAAGTGGGCAAGCTCATCGAGCTCAACGAGCGTATGACTGGTCGCCTCCTTGGGGGCCTATCCGTGGCGGGGCTACCGGATTGGGATCAAGGGCGCTCGCAGCGTGTCCGATTCATCGACTTTGACGACCCAGCCAACAACGATTTTCTGGCGATCAGCCAGTTCCGGGTGGATGAGCCCGGCGGCCAGGCCAAGAAGTTCGTCGCTCCCGATGTCGTGCTGTTCGTCAACGGCATTCCGCTGGTGGTCATCGAGTGCAAGAGCCCATACACCACTGACCCGATGGCCGAGGGCATCACCCAGCTGCGTCGCTACGCCAACCAGCGTCACCTCGGCCTACAAGAGGGCAACGAGCAGTTGTTCTGGACCAACCAGTTCGTCGTCTCTACGTACGGCGACAAGGCTCGCGTCGCGACCTTCACCGCCGGACCGGAGCACTTCCTGGAGTGGAAAGACGCCTTCCCGCTCAGCCGCGACGAGCTGGCAGCGCAACGCGGCAAGCCCGCAGCCGAGCTGAGCGGACAAGAGCTGCTCACTGCCGGAATGTTGGCGCCGTCCAATCTGCTCGATCTCGTCCGGCACTTCACCCTCTTCACGGAGGTCAACGGCAGGCGGATCAAGATCATCGCCCGCTACCAGCAGTACCGCGCCGTCGGCCGGGCACTGAAACGCCTCCAGACCGGTAAGACGCGAGCCCACGACGGCGAGAGCGATCGCCGTGGCGGCCTGATCTGGCATACCCAAGGCTCGGGTAAGTCCCTGACCATGGTGTTCTTGGTGCGGGCGATGCGCTCGGATCCGGTGCTGCGCACCTTCAAGGTCGTGGTCATCACTGACCGGACCGACCTCGAAAGGCAGCTCTCCAAGACCGCTGCGCTCTCCGGTGAAGGCGTGGTCCGGGCACGGCGCACGGCTCAGCTGCGGAGGATCCTGGCAGAGAAGGGCCCTGCGCTCGTCTTCGCCATGATCCAGAAGTACCGGGACACCGATACCGCTGGTGTGAGTGAGACCCGTATGGCCGCGGACGAGAAGACCGATGCGCTCGGTGTCCTGAATACCGACGAGACCGTCGTGATCCTCGTCGACGAGGCGCACCGCTCCCAAACCTCGACGCTGCATGCCAACCTCATGGCAGCACTGCCGAACGCCGCCAAGATCGGCTTCACCGGAACGCCGATCATGCGCGAGGGCAAGAAGCGCACCGACGCGATCTTCGGTTCGTTCATCGACAAGTACACAATCCGCCAGGCTGAGCACGACGGTGCCGTCGTCCCTATTTTCTACGAGGGACGCACCGCTAAGGGGGCGGTGGCCGGCGGGAGTGACCTGGACGAATTGTTCGAGGACATGTTCGCCGAGCACACTGACGAGGAGATCGAGAAACTCAAGGCACGCTACGCCACGACCGGCGCGGTGCTCGAAGCGCCGAAACTCATCGCAGCCAAGGCGAAGTCGATTCTCTGGCATTACGTATCAACGGTGCTGCCCGGTGGCTTCAAGGCGCAGCTGTCAGCTACGAGCCGCCTCGCCACGGTTCGGTACCGCGGAGCGCTCCTCGCTGCCCGTGACGATCTCGTCGGTCAGATCGAGCGCCTGCCGGAGCACCTCGTGCGCGGCGCCGAGGACGGCAGCCTTGATATCGATGGCCTCGATCGACGCAAGCAGGTCCTGGTCCGCGCCTTGCCACACCTTGATCTCATCCGGATCCTGGACTTCGTCCCGGTCATCTCAGGCAGCAACAATGATGACCCGACCTGGCTGCAGTGGACCGACAAGTCCCGCCAGGACGCGGTCATCGCTGAGTTTAAGAAGCCTCTGGGCCTCCCGTGCGAGCAGACAAGTCCCGTCGCCTTCTTGCTGGTACGCACCATGCTGCTGACCGGCTTCGATGCCCCGGTCGAGCAGGCGCTCTACCTTGATCGCTTCATCCAAGACGCCGAACTGCTCCAGGCCATCGCCCGTGTCAACCGGACCAGCCCGGGCAAAGCCGCTGGCCTCCTTGCCGACTACTTCGGCGTTGGCGCCCACCTCCAGAAGGCGCTGCAGGCCTATGCACCTGAGGACGCCGAGGACGCCATCGGGGCTCTGGCCTCGATCACTGACGAAGTGCCGAAGCTGCGCGATCGGCACGCTCGAGTGGTGGCGCTCTTCGCCCAGGCGGGCATCGAGACGTTCGACCTAGACGACGACATCGAGGCATGTGTCGATCTGCTTTCGGACGACGCCCTCAGGGCCCGGCTTGGTGTGCTGTTGAAGCAATTCCTTACCACGCTCGACACCATCTTGCCCCGGCCGGAGGCGTTACCCTTCGCGGCCGACGCCAAGCGGCTCGGCCTGATCCAAAAGGTCGCCCGACGACGCTACCGAGACGACGGTCTCGGAGAATTCAACGCCTCGCTGTACGGCGAGAAGGTGCGCGCCCTGATCGACGAGCACGTCACGGCGCTCGACATCGCGACCAAGATCCCACCCGTCTCGGTCACTGACCCGGACTTCCTCGCGAAGGTCAAGGGCCTCACTTCCGACAAGGCGAAGGCCTCGGAGATGGAGCACGCCCTTCGCTTCCACATTCGCAAGAACTTCGACGAGGATCCCGCTCGCTACGCCAAGCTCTCCGAGCGCCTCGACGAGATTCTGCAGACGCTTACCGGCAAGTGGGACCAGCTTAGCCTCGCGCTCGAGGTGCTACTAGGCGATGTTGTCGACGAGCCAGCCTCGGGGCGTGTGCATGAGAACCCACTCGTTGCCCGGTTCTATGGCCTTCTGGAGAGTGAGTTCGCCACCAGCGTCGCCCTGCCAGGAGAGGTCCAAGTCCGCGTGGACATCATTCATCTCGCGGAAAGCATCGTCGTCGAGGTTATGCGGCACGCCGGCATCGTCCGGTTCTGGCACAATCCGCACGCCCAGGACGAGCTGCGAAAAGACATTATCCATCAGCTGGACGACCGCGATCTGTTTCCGTTCTCCGAACAGGCGGCCGTCGCTGACCTCCTCATGGAACTCGCGCGAGCCAACCAGCCATTAATCAGGGAGCAACTCCGTGCACAGGGACGCTCATGACACCCCTTGTGTCAACCTTTAGATCGAAATCAGGCTGCGACGTGCTGATCGAGGTGCTGACGGGCGCCGGCGTGCAGGGTGGGGTTGTAGGGTGTGCTGTTCTGCCAGCAGCGCCATATGA
>NZ_JBOHGB010000025.1:0-62853 GCF_050699935.1 Actinophytocola sp. | reverse complement strand
ACAACGTGGACACCAAGGGCCTGGCCACGACCGTCGGCTCGCGCGCGATGCGGGCGGTACCGCCCGACCGCGACGCCACCGTCGTGCGCAAGCTGCGGGCGGCGGGCGCGGTCATCCTCGCCAAGGCCAACCTGTCCGAGTGGGCGAACTTCCGCTCCACGAGCCCCACGTCCGGCTGGTCCGGTGTCGGCGGCCAGACCAACAACCCCTACGTGCTCGACCGCAACCCGTGCGGCTCGTCGTCGGGTTCGGGCGCCGGCGTGGCCGCGGCGCTGGCGCAGGTGGCCATCGGGACGGAGACCGACGGATCCATCGTGTGTCCGGCCGGCACCAACGGCGTCGTGGGCCACAAGCCGTCCGTCGGGCTCGTGAGCCGCACCGGGATCGCACCCATCTCGGCCGAGCAGGACACCGCGGGACCGATGGCCCGCCACGTCGTCGACGTCGCGATCACACTGTCCGCGCTGCAGGGACGGGACCCGGCCGATCCGGCGACCGCCGAGTACCCGGACGACCAGCCCGCCGACTACGCCGCCCTGCTGCGGCCCGACGCCGTGCCCGACCTGCTGCGCGGCACGCGGATCGGGGTGTGGCGGCAGGCCGGCATCGACGCCGAGGTGGACCGGATCGTCGAGGAGTCGGTCGCCATCCTGCGCGCGCGGGGCGCCACGGTCGTCGAGGTCGAGGTGCCCTACCGGGAGGAGGTCGAGGCGGCCGAGCCGCCTGCCCTGCTCACCGAGTTCACCCGGGACCTGCCGGCCTACCTGGAGCAGCGGCGCGGCGTCCCGAGGACCTTCGCCGAGCTCGTGGAGTTCAACCGGCGCGACCCGGTCGAGCTGAGCAGGTTCGGCCAGGAGCTGTTCGAGCGGGCGCTGACCGCCCCCGACACCGACGACCCGGGCTACCTCATGCGGCGGGCCACCGCGACCTCGCTGGCGCGGCGGTCCATCGACGAGACGATGGCCGAGCACGGCCTGGACGCGATCGTCTCGCCCACCAACGGTCCGGCCGGGGTCACGACCTACGGTGACGGCGATGGCGTGCGGGTCGGGTCCTCCGGCCCGGCCGCGGTCGCCGGCTACCCGAACGTCTCCGTGCCGGCGGGCTATGCCGGCGAGCTGCCGATCGGCGTCTCCTTCTTCGCCGGCCGCTGGTCGGACGCCACGGTGCTGGCGTTCGCCGCCGCGTACGAGGCCGCGAACCCCGTCCGCCACGCACCGAGGTTCCTGCCCGGTGGCTGAGCCCGGCAGGATGACCGGCATGCGGATGCCGACGGTGGAGCTGAGCGGCGGCGTGCCGATGCCGATGGCCGGGCTGGGCACGGCCAGGCTGCTGGGGGAGCCGGGCTATGCGGCCGTGCGCGAGGCGCTGGACGTGGGCTACCGGCTGGTGGACACCGCGACGGCGTACCGCAACGAGCCGGAGGTCGGGCGGGCGCTGCGGGACAGCGGGGTGGATCGCTCGGAGGTGTTCGTCACCACGAAGCTGCCGCCCGAGGAGGCCGGCCGGGAGACACGGGTGCTCGACGACAGCCTGCGCGCGCTCGGTGTCGACCACGTCGACCTGTGGCTCGTGCACTGGCCGCCGGGTGGCCGGGCCACGGTCCGGACGTGGGAGGCGTTCCTGGCGGCGCGCGAGGCGGGCAAGGCACGCGCGGTGGGCGTCAGCAACCACACCCTCGGCCAGCTCGACGAGCTGACCGCCGCGACCGGCATCGCTCCGGCCGTGAACCAGGTCCCGTGGAGCCCGTCGCGGCACGATCCGGTGACGCTCGCGGCGAGCCGGGAGCGCGGCGTCGTGGTCGAGGGCTACAGCCCGCTGAGCGGGACGAACCTGGCCGAGCCGGCCCTCGCGGCGGTCGCGGACGCACACGGCGTGACCGCGGCGCGGGTGGTGCTGCGCTGGCACCTGCACCACGGCATCGTGGTCATCCCCAAGTCCGGCGACCCGGCCCGGCTGCGCGCCAACCTCGACCTGTGGACCTTCGCGCTCACCCCGGAGGAGATCGCCGCCATCGACGCGCTGGCCGGCTGACGCTCACCGGTGTCAGTCGTGCCGAAGCAGCGCGCCGACGCCGTTCGTCAGCTCCAGCGGCGGCTCGTCGCCCGTCGCGGCGACGATGTCCGCGCCGACCGCGATCGCCGCCGCCGGGAGCGCCTCGTCGGCCCGGGCGTGGCGTCGCTCGGAGACCCCGACCCGGTGCAGGTCCTCCCGGTCGACGGCGACCATGGCCGGCTCGGAACCGGTCCACACCAGCGAGTCGGCCAGCTCGCGTGTGTCGATCAGCAGCACCTCCACGTTCCCGTCGCGCAGCGCGGCGGTGGTGTCGGGCAGGCCCCGGGCGGCGAGCTTGTGCTCACGGGCGGCATCGACGCGTTCGAGCAGCCGGCAGTGTTCGGTGCGACGTTGCTCGGCGAGCAGCTCGGTGATGTCCCGGTCGATCGTGTCGTGGCCGGGATCGACCCGCCGGCTGTGCTCGATCTCGGCGGTGATGCGCTGACAGTGCCTGGGCAGCAGCTCGCGCAGCTGTGCCCGCGCCTGCGCGTCTCCGGCCAGGACGAGCAGGTGTGCGTCGACGCCGCGCACCAGCGCCGCCACCTCGTCGGCCACCTCCCCGAGGTTTCGGCGAACGGTCTCCTCCGCGCGCCGCTGCACGGTGCGGTGCGACCAGCCGCCGCCGCGCACCTTGCGGATCGGGTGGTTCTGGCCGGCGACGTCCTCGGTGCGCACGGTGCCGTCGGCGGCCACGGCCCGCAGGTCGGCGCCGACGCGGTCGACCACGACCACGACGTGGGGCACGGTGCGGCGGCTCCAGGCGGCGAGCGGCAGCAGGTAGGGCAGCGCCGACACGCGGACGTCCCGCCGCGGTGGCGGCTCGGGCAGGTACTCGTCGACCAGCACCGAGCCGTCGGCGGCGACGAGGAGCCGGCCGGAACGCCCGGCGGGCGGCCGCCGGTCGATGGCGTCGTCGAGCGCGTGGAGCGTCTTGTCCGGCACGTCCTGGGCGGCGAGCTCGTCCCGGATGGCCCGCCAGCGCAACTCGGCCATCTTGGCGGCGTCCTCGGTGTCATGGCTCGCGTCCATGAGGACCGACGCGAACGGACCGTCGTGGTCGAGCGTCTCGCGTAGAGCTGTCAGGTTCACGGCTCCTCCCTCGGGTGTCCTCGCAAAGGGCGTACCCGATCTCCGCGGGACGACACGTTTCGGGCCCGCGTGACCTGACCTGGTGAAACATCCACGTGCTCAGCGGGATCGCCTGCGGCCACGGGTACGCCGCCGGGCTGCGGGCGGCGCGTCGCCAGTGGGTTCGCGTCCCCCGAGTTCGCGGAATTCGCCCATACAATTCCCTCATGGGGAAGGCGAACGACACCGACATCCGCATCAGCGACGCCGAGCGGGACGAGGCCGTCGAGACGCTCGGTGTGCACCTGTCCACCGGGCGGCTGGAGCTGTCGGAGTTCGAGGACCGCTGCGGGCGGGCCGCGGCCGCACGCACGCGCGGTGAGCTCGAGGAGTTGTTCACCGACCTCCCCGCACCGCACCCCGACCTCAGCTCGGCGACTCCGCCCGCGCCACTGATCCAGAAGGCGGGCCAGCTGGTCGCCAACCCCACGGGTGCGCACAAGTCGAACGAGCTCACGGAGACCGACGCCAGCAAGGCACTCGAGTTCGTCGCCGGCATGATGTTCATCCTCGGCATCCCCGGGGCGATCCTGCTGACCGTGTTCGCCGGCGCGTGGTGGGTGTTCATCCCGGTCGGCATCGTGCTGTTCGTGAGCGCCGGGACGGCCGACGCAGCGAAGAAGAAGGCGCGCCCCGAGACCGGCCAGACCTGAGTACGCGACAGACGTCCGGCGTGGGGCACTAGGTTCACCTCCAGCTCGCACTGCGGCGAGGGGTAACAGAGCGTCCACTCAGGACGCCGTCGGCCCGTGGAACGACCGGGCCGATGCCCGCGTCGCAGCCTGCGAGGGAGGTGGAGGTCGCATGAGGTCATCGGCCACAGCCGTGGTGGATTTCGGCACGTCGCACACGGTCACCGTGGTGTCGGCGGCGGCCGGCGGGCCCACGGTGGTGTCCGTCGACGGCGAGCCGTGGTGCCCGTCGGCGGTGTACTGGGGTGCGGACGGGACGCCGTCGGTCGGCGCGGACGCGCTGCGGCTCGGCCGGGCGCAGCCGGCCCGGCTAGAGCCTCGGCCGAAGGCGCGGATCACCGAGCCGGAGGTGCTGCTCGCCGACACGGTGGTGCCGACGACCGCGCTCGTGCGCGCCGTGCTGTCCCGGGTCGTGTCGGAGGCGGCCCGGGTGGCGGGGGGTCCGGTGCAGCATCTGGCGCTGACGCACCCGGCCGACTGGGGAGCGAGCCGCCTCGGCGTGCTGCTGTCCGCCGCGCAGGGCCTCGCGCCCCGGCTGAGCACGGTGGCCGAGCCGGTGGGCGCGGCCGCGTGGTTCGCCGAACGGCACGAGCTGCCGGAGGGCGCGCACCTGGCCGTGCTGGACATGGGCGGCGGGACCTGCGACGCGGCGATCGTGTCCCGCGCGGCGCGCGGGTTGACGATCGCCGCCTGCGCGGGCCTGCCCGACCTCGGAGGCAACGATCTCGACGAGCGGATCGTGACGCACCTGCGACAGCGCCATGTCGAGCTGGACCGCTACCTCGCCGACCGCGAGCAGGGCGGGCAGGTCCCCGCGGAGGAGATGGTGGCGCTGGCCCGGTTCCGCGCCGACGTCCGCGACGCCAAGGAGGTGCTGTCCCGGTACCCGCACGCCGACGTCGTGCTGCCGGGCCGGCTGGGCGAGGCGATCCTGACCCGCGCCGAGTTCGAGGACCTCGTCCGCGACGACCTGCGGCGCGCGGTCGGCCTGCTCGCCGGCACGGCGCGGGACTGCGGGCTGGGCCCGGCGGACCTCGCCGCCGTGCACCTGGTCGGCGGGTCGTCGCGGGTGCCGTTGCTGGCGCAGCTGTTGCAGGAGTGGACGCCCGCACCGGTCCGGCTCGACGACCAGCCGGAGGCCGTGGTCGCGCTCGGCGCGCACACCGTCGCCGCCGGGACCGACGGTGTCGAGTCCGTCACCGAGGCCCTCGCCGCCGCGCCGCGCCCCTCCGGCGACCGGACCCAGGTGGTCGCGGCACCGGTCCCGCCTGCCGTGCCCGGCCGGCGCCGGTCCTGGCTCGCGCCGGCCGCGGTCGGGCTCGCCGCCTCGCTCGTCGCCGTGCTCGTGCCGGTGCTGCTGGGCGATGGCGGGCAGGTCACCGCCGGGGCACCACGTCCGGGCGGCGAACCTCGGGTGACGCTGCCCGAGCCACCGCCGGGGGAGCCGTTCGCGATCCCCGGCGACTTCACCGACGAGCTGCCGGCGGCGAAGACGGGGCAGCAGGTCGCGCTCGAGACGTCGGCGACGAAGGTCAACTGGCGGTTGGACGAGTTCGCCGACGACGAGGAGGGCGACCGGGCGCTCGTCGACGCCGGCAACCAGGACGCCGACGCGTACCGGTGGATCCTGGTGCGGACCACGGTCGGCCCGCGCGCGGAGCCCGACTACATGGACATGGGCGGCCACGTCCACCTCGTCGACGACCGCGGCATGATGATCTCGCCGATCCGCAACGCGGCGCTGCCCGACGACTGCCGCCCCGAGGACCGGAACAAGCTCGTACAGCCCGGGAAGACGGTCGGGCAGTGCCTCGCGTTCCAGGTCTCGGCGAGCACGCCGATCACCGACGTGGTGCTGTCGGTGCTCTCGCCGACCAGCCCGGGCAGCCCGGGCAGTGAGCTCGCCGGAGCGGGGTACCGGGTGCCCGTCACCGGGCGGCGGGTCAGCGGGCAGCGCAAGGACGTGACCGAACGGGCGGTGCCGCTGGGTGTGTGGCAGGACGTCGAGGTGAACGACGTGCGGGCGCGGGTGGCGATGGTCGACCTGGTCGAGGACATCACCGGCTACTTCGAGGAGAGCACGCTGCGCGGGCTGGCGGGCAGCCGGGGTGTGGTGCTGCGGATCGTCGTCGACGTCGACCGGCCGACCTCCGCGTACTTCTTGTCCAACCGGGTGTTCGTGGCCGATGACCGGGGCACGGCGCTGTTCCCGGCGTTCTCGGGCGGCCCGCGAACGCATGGCTGCCACGACGGGACGGAGCAGGAGAATCTCACCGGTCGGGCGACGCTGTGCGAGCTGTTCGTGGTGCCGACCGGCATGCCGATCTCGGCCGTCGGGATCACCGGCGTGAAGCAGGCCTACGCGTGGCGGGTGGACCGATGAGCAAAGAGCTGATCCTGGCCGTCGACTTCGGCACCACCAACACCGTCGCGGTCGCCAGCCGCGGCGGCCGCGACCCGCGGATCGTCACGATCGACGGCGCGCCGCGGATGCCCTCGGCGGTCTTCGCCACGGCCGGCGGCGAGCTCGTGGTCGGCGGCGACGCGCTGCGGATGGCACGCGGCGCGCCCAGCCGGCTCGAGCCGCGGCCCAAGTCGCACATCGACGAGGGCGAGCTGCTCCTCGGCGACACCACGCTCGACGTCGCCACGGCCGTGCGGGCGGTGCTGGCCAAGGTGTGCGCCGAGGCCGGGCGCCAGTTCGGCGGCACCGTCGACCATCTCGTGCTCACCCATCCGGCCGACTGGGGCTCGTTGCGGATGGGCACGATCACCCGGGCCGCGACCGGGCTCGCGGGCCGGCTCAGCCTGGTGCCCGAGCCGGTCGCGGCCGCCGCGCAGCACGGTGTGCCGGCCGGCTCGGCGCTGCTCGTGCTGGACTTCGGGGGCGGCACGTGCGACGCGGCCGCGGTGCGCCACGACGGCTCCGGCTACCGGGTGCTGGCCTGCGCCGGGTTGCCCGACCTCGGCGGCGACGACCTCGACCAGCGACTCGTCGACCACGTGCTCGCGCTGCGGCCGGCACTCGCCGAGTCGCTCGCCGCCCCGGGTGCCGACGGCGCGCGGGACGCGCTGCTGCTGCGCCAGGACGCCCGCACCGCCAAGGAGCTGCTCAGCCGGCACGACCGCGCGGAGATCGCCGGTGCCGGGGTGGAGCCGGTGACCATCGAGCGCGCGGAGTTCGACCGGCTGGTCGCGGCCGACGTCGCACGCGCGGCCGGGCTGCTCGACGAGGTCCGGCGCGCCGCGGGGACCGAGCGGCTCGACTTCGTGTACCTCGTCGGCGGATCCTCCCGGCTCCGGCCGCTGTCCACCGCCGTCCACGAGCGCACCGGGCTCGCCGTGCACCCGGCCGACGAGCCCGAGACGTCCGTGGCGTGGGGCGCGTTGTCGCTCATCAGCCAGGCCGGTGCCGAGATCCGGCCGGTTCCCACGCCGTCCAGCCGGCCGAACACCGCACCACCACCGGCACGCCGTCGCGGGCTGATCGCCGGTGTCGCCGCCGCGGTCGTGGTTGCCGTGGTGGCGGCCGTTCTCGCCACGCGGGACGGGGAGGTGCCGGGCACCGCGCGGCCCGTGGAGGGCGCCGCGCCCGGCACCGCGGTGTCGGAGCCGCCGTCGGAGCCGGCGGCCACGTCCGCTCTGGAGCCGGCGAAGCCGGGAGAGGAGGTCGTCGGCGAGGGGGAGCCCAACCGTGAGGTCGTCCCGGCCGGCCAGACCGGCCGCTACGAGGACGGCCTCGACGAGGTGACCATCGAGGTCGGGCTCGACGACGTGGCGGTGACCGATCAGGCCGCCCCGGCCGGCTACCGCTGGGTCCGCGCCCAGGTGACTGCGAAGCATCTCGGCAAGGCCGGCGACGCGCCCTTCGACTCTGTCGACTACCGCATCGGCCTGCTCGACGACCGCGGCCAGCACATCAACTCCCCGCCCGGCACAGCCGAGGGATGCCCCGGCGCGCCCCCCGACGACGAGCCGCTGCAGCCCGGCGCGTCGGTCACCGCGTGCCGGGACTTCATCCTCCCCCGTGCCACCCCGGTCGCCGCCGTGGTGTTCGGCGACGAGCCGCGCACCTTCGGCGTGGGCGCGCGGTCCCTGCTGTGGCAGGCGGACATTCCCGCCGCGGGCGAGCCCGCCCGGCTGCCCGAGCCGGTCGGCGAGCTCGGCGGCGACCCGGCGGAGGTGGAGTGGGTCGGCGACTTCGTCACGATCCAGTTCGACCTCGTCGACAAGCCGTCCGCGTATGCCGGCGAGGTGGAGCTCCAGCCCGGGACCCGGCTCGTCGTGCTGCGGGCGCTGGTGTCCGCGACGGGGACCGGGGAGGTCGACAACCAGCTGTTCAAGTACCTGGACGTGGTCGACGACCGTGGGCTGCGCGTGCTCGATGCCTGGGACGACTTCTACGAGCTCGTCGACTGCCCGTCGCTCGACACGATCCCGGCAGGCGAGACGGAGGTGGTGTGCGCCGCGTACATCGTGGACGCCGACACGCCGATCGCCGGGTTCGCCCTCGGCCTCGACCCCGACAAGCCGGAGGCCTGGTCATGGTGGCCGAACCGGCAATCCTGAAAGTGGTCGGAAAATTCCGTACGATTCGCCGGACGAGCAGCGAGAGTATCTACTAAAGTCCGTTTGCGATGGACGGCTACAGCGTAGAACCAGAGCAGCTCCGCACCGCCGCGACGGGCATCGGCGACGCCATCGGCGCCGCCGATGACACCAACCTGGAGGACGTCGGCAAGGGCGCGAACTTCGGCCACGACAAGGTCTCGTCGGCCGTGAAGTCCTTCAGCACGACGTGGGAGCTGGCGAAACAGATCCTGCAGCAGCGTTCGGCGTCCGCCGGTGAGGCGCTGGTCGACAGCGCCGGCATCTACGAGCGGCAAGAGGCGAGCGGCGTCTCCACGTTCGACCCGGCGATGCCCCAGCCGACGCCGACACCGGGCCCGACACCCACACCGGGGCCGACGCCCACCCCGACGCCGGCACCGACACCCGGTCCGACGCCCACCCCGCAAGGAGCGCCCTGATGGCGGAGCTGGGTCAGACAGACGACCCCAAGGAGCTGGTTCCCGGCGAACCCGAGGCGGTGACGGGCGCGGCCGATGGGCTGCGGTCCCGCGCCCGCACGATGGAAGACGTCGCCGGCGACCTCGCCGCCATCCGGATCCCGGACTGGCAGGGCCCGGCGAGCAGTGCGTTCTGGGACAAGTTCACGCCCGAGGCGTCCAACTGGCGGCTCGGCCGCGACGCGATGAACTCGGCCGCCGGCGCGCTGGACTCCCACGCCTCCTCGCTGACCTGGGCGCAGGGCCAGGCGGCCGAGGCGATCGCGCTGTGGGAGCAGGGCGAGCAGGCCACCCGCCGGGCCATGGAGAGCGGCTCGCTCGTGTTGGCCCCGTCCGGCACGGCAGGTGGCATGCCGCTCGGGTCCCCGACGCTGCTGAACGACCCCGGCGCCGCGCTGCGCCAGCGGGCCGTCGAGGTCCTCGACCGGGCACGTGAGCAGTTGAGCAAGGCCGGCGACACCGCTGCCGGCGCGATCGAGAAGGTCGCCGGCAAGGCGGACGGCGCGCCGGGCTGGCTGACCGGGCCCGCCCAGTTCGTGGACGAGAAGGGCCCGCAGAAGGTCGCCGTCGATATCAAGCAGACCGAGAGCTGGGCGGAGAAGGCCGAGCGCAAGCAGGGCGAGGGCAGCCGGTTCGCCCGGTACGGCCAGTGGGGCGACGAGTTCGCCAAGCGTCAGGGCCCCGGGGTCAACGTGCACCTCGTCGGCGGCACCGTGCAGGGCAGCCTGTTCTCCACGAACGCGTCGGGCGCGACCCAGATCGGCGACGTCACGCTCGCCGGTAAGGCCGAGGCCAGCGCCCTCGGCGCCGAGGCGTCGGCCACCGCGGGGATCGGCCGGGACGGCGTCAACGCCCAGGCCAGGGCTTCCGCGTACCTGGCGCAGGTGTCCGCGCAGGGCTCGGCGCAGTACGGCATCGCCGAGGTCGGCGCTCAGGGGAAGGCCTTCGTCGGGGCCGAGGCAGGTGCCCACGGCTCGATCGGGCTCGACGGTGCGAGGGTCGGCGGCGAGGCGTTCGCCGGCGCGAAGGCCACCGGCGAGGTGTCCGGCGACGTCGGCGGGCTCGGTGCCGGCGTGACTGGCGAGGCATGGGCCGGCGTGGGTGCCTCGGCCGACGCCCAGATCGGCCGGGGCGAGGACGGCGAGTGGAAGATCGGTGCCGAGGCCGGGATCGGCCTCGGGATCGGCGGTAAGGTCGGCTTCGAGGTCTCGGTGGACCCGGGAGAGATCACCGACACCCTGGGCGACGCGGCCAGCGCCGTGAACCCGTTCGACTGACCGACCGTTTGGAGCTCCACACATGGTCACCGAGCTACCCGTCCGCATCGAGTTCAGGCTGCCCGAGGGCTGGCAGGCGGCGCCGCCGGACGAGGTCGGCGCGCCCGGCGTCGCGTTCGTCGCGCTGCACCCGGCCTCGGCCAACGGCTTCACCGCGAACATGACGATCGCCGGTCAGGTCCGCGATCCGGAGCTGACGATGGTCGACATCGCCGACGAGTCGGTGCGACGGCTCGAGGAGACCGCGAGCTCGGTCCAGGTCCGCAAGCGCGTCGAGGTCGGTTCGGCGCAGGCCCCGGGCATCACGCAGGTCCTGGACATCACGCTGGGCGCCGAGCAGGAGATCGTCCAGTGCCAGGTGTACGTGTCGATGCACGACGTCGAGGACCCGGAGCGGCGGGCCGTACTCGAGTTCATGCTGACCTGCACGGAGGCCCAGCTCGACGACGTCTTCGAGGACTTCCAGGAGTTCGTGCGCACCGTCCGAGCCGCGGAGCCCGGCCAGTAGCGACGCCGGAGGCCAACGTATGTCGGAACTGGCGCCCGTGGCGTTCATGCTGGTGTTCGCCGCGATCATCGGCCTCATCGTCTGGCTCGTGGTCCGCACCGTCCGGCACAACCGGGCGCCCCGCGACCCAGCCGTCCGCGAGGATCTCGCGCGGCTGGCCACCGCGAAGGGCTGGCGGTTCAGCCCCCGCGACGACGGCTTCCTGCGGCGGTTCGCCGGCGGCTACCCGTTCGGCCACGGCGCCCGGCAGCGGCCGGCGCTGGACCTGGTCACCGGGACGCACCGGGGCCGGAACTTCGCGTGCTTCCAGTACTCCCCGCCGCGCTCGCTGCCGTCCGGGGAGTACTCCAGCGAGATCGACTACGCCCGGGTCGTCGTGGTGTCGCTGCCCGAGCCGGTGCCCACCGTCGTGGTGACGGCGGCCCGCTTCGCGCCCCGCTGGACGCGCCGGTACACGGTCGGCGACGACGCGTTCGACCGCGCCTTCACGGTCGGCACCGAGGACGAGCCGTTCGCCGACCGGGTGCTCACCGAGCCGGTCCGCCACTGGCTGCTGGAGCACCCGCCGACCGGGTCGCTGCGGCTGGGCGGCCCCGACCTCATCGGCTGGCAACCCGACACCGGCGGGTTCGAGGCGAGCATGGTGGAGCCCGAGGTGGACCGGCTGTGCGACCTGCTGGACCGGATCCCGACGGACGCGCTGCGCCGGTAGGGGCACCAGTGCGGTGGCCTCAGCGCTTGGGCAGCGCGGGTGCGGTCGTGAGCACGCCCGCGTCGTGGAAGGCGAAGTCCCTACCCTCGGTCCGGTACAGCTCCGCGTACGCGGCCACCTTGTCCGGGTCGAGCCGCACGCCCAGCCCCGGCCCGTCCGGCACGGTCAGCGTGCCGTCCACGTAGGACTCCACCCCGCCGCCGAAGCCGTCGGTGACGTCGCCGGCGAGCAGCGCGCCGTAGGACTGGTTGGCGTAGCGGAAGTTCGGCGTCGCGGCGATCGCGTGCACGGCGGCGGCGAGCGCGACGCCGAGCTCGCCGAGGCTGTGCTTGACGACCGGAAGCCCGGCCGCCTCGCACAGGCCGGCGGAGCGCTTGAGGTTGAGCAGACCGCCGTCCATCTGGTTGTCGACCGACAGCACGTCCGCCGCGCCGGCCCGGATCACGGCGAGCTGGTCGTAGCGGGTCCAGCTCGCCTCGTTCGCGAGCAGGGGAGTGCCGACCCGCCCGCGGACGTAGGCCATCTCCTCGAGGTTGCGGCCGGACACCGGCTGCTCGACGAGCTCGAGCCCGTAGCGCTCCAGCTCGGCGATCATCCGCACGGCGGTGCCCGGTGACCAGGCCTCGTTGGCGTCCACCCGCAGCGCCATGCCCGGGCCCGCGCCGTCGCGCAGGGCGGCGACCCGATCGAGGTCGGTCCGCGGATCGTCGGCACCCACCTTCAGGTAGCAGGTGGTGAACCCCGCCTCGGCGGCGCGCTTGGCCTCGGCCGCCACCTCGTCGGACTCGGCGTGCGCCACGTAGTAGAAGAACTCGACGCGGTCGTGGAAGAGGCCGCCGAGCAGGTTCACCAGCGGCTGCCCGCAGGCCTTGCCGACGAGGTCCCAGCAGGCCATCTCGACGGCCGCGATCGCCGGGCTCGTGGCCTTGACGTGGTGCCAGGTGCCGACCAGCTCGATGCGCCGGACGAGCCGCTCGATCTGGAACGCGTCCGCCCCGATCACCAACGGGCGCAGGCTCTCGAGGACCGCGAGCACGATGTCGGCCGACGGGTACGCGGTGGCCTCGCCGAGCCCGACCAGGCCCTCGTCGGTGCGGACCTCCAGCAGGATGCTGACCTGCCCGCGGCGCCGGCCGAACGCCCACACCTCGTCGGCCCGGTACGGCACCGCCACCGGGGTGGCGCGCAGCTCCGTGATCCGCATCTGAGTCCTTTCAGGACAGAGCGACCAGGTCGCGGTCGACGGTGGTGAGCAGCTCCGCGCCGGTGGCGGTGACGAGCGCGGTGTCGGACACGACGTGGCCGGCCGGCTCGGTGACCCAGGACATCAGGTGGAAGGTCATCCCGGCGACGATCTCGGTGTCGCCGTCGGCGCGGATGCCCAGCACCTGGCCGCCGCCGACCCAGCTGGGCGGGAAGCCGATGCCCACGAGATAGCCGCAGTGGTGGCGCGACGGCCAGGTCGCCGAGGACGTGCCGGCGACCCCTCGCCGCCAGGCGGCGTACACCTCGCCCGTGGTCGTCCCCGGCCGCAGCGCACCGAGGGCCGCGCCGAGCCCGGCGGTCGCGGCGGCGTGCGCGTCGACGGCCGCGGGTGGTGTGGGTCCGGTGTAGACGGTGCGGCTCAGCGGGGCGTGGTAGCGGCGCACGCATCCGGACAGCTCGAGGAACAGCCCGCCGTCCACCTGCCGGTCGCCCCAGGACACGTGCTCCTGGTCGAGCATCCACAGTGGACGGATCAGCGGCGTGAACCCGGGCTGCTGGCCGCCGGCGGCGAACATCGTCTGGTACACGGCCGCGGCCACGTCCCGCTCGGGGACACCCGGCCGCGCGGCGCCGATACCGGCCGCCATCGCCGCGTCGGAGACCGCCGCGGCCTCCCGGATGTGCTCGACTTCGACGGGTGACTTGATCGCCCGCGCCGTGGCGAGCACGCCGGTGCCGTCCACCAGCCGCCGGCCGGCGAGCGCCCGGTCCAGCCCGGCGCGCACGGCCGGCGGGAAGAACATGGCCTCCTCCTCGACGGCGACGAGCCCACCCGGCGGCACGAGGTCGGCGAGCGCACCGGCGAACGCGGCCGCCGGGTCGGCGCCGTCGGGAAACGTCACGTGGTGGCAGCCGGGCAGCTGCGCGCGCACGGTCGGGCGTTCCATCGCGCGGGTCACCACGACCGGGGCGCCCGGGCCGGCGGGGATCAGCACCGCGGTGAACGCGAAGTACCCGAGGTGGTCCAGGCCCGTGAGGTAGTAGACGTTCTCCGGGCTCACCGCGGCGAACGCGTGCACGCCGGCGCCGGTCATCCAGGCACGCAGGCCCGCGATCCGCACGTCGTGCTCGCCGGCCGGTGCCGCGATGGGAAGGCTCATGCCGCCAGGGTGCGTCGGGCGAAGCGAAAGATCCAGTGACGATTTCTACGTTCGGTCGTAAGTTGAGCTACATGCTGGACGTCTACCGTCTCCGGTTGCTGCGCGAGCTCGCCCGGCATGGCACGATCGCCGCCGCGGCGTACGCGTGCTCGCTGACGCCCTCGGCGGTGTCGCAGCAACTTGCGGTGCTGGAACGGGAAGCGGGCACCCCGCTGTACTTCCGCGACGGGCGGCGGCTGGTGCTCACCGAGGCCGCACGGGTGCTCGTGGAGCACACCGAGACCGTGCTCGCCGAGCTGGAGCGCGCGCGGGCGAACGTCGCCGCGCTGACCTCGACGGTGCGCGGGGTGCTGCGGCTGGCCGCGTTCCCCTCGGCCGCGCGGGCGCTCGCGGCGGAGGCGATCGCCCGGTGCCGGGCCGCGCATCCCGACCTCCGTGTCCGGCTGTCCGAACTGGAGACGACGGACTCCGTGGAGGCCTTGCGGGGCGGGCGGATCGACATCGCGCTGGTCCACGAGTACAGCCTGCTGCCGGCGGTTCGCGAACCGGCCGTGGAGACCGAGAAGCTGGTGACCGAGCCGCTGCTGATCGCGCTGCCGCCCGGGCTGACGGGCGGGGAGGGCCCGCTCGAACTGGCGTCGCTCGCCGACCAGCCGTGGATCGCCGCGTCCAAGGACGACGCGCTGCACGTGATGCTGGCGCGGGCGTGCGCGGCCGCCGGGTTCGAACCGCGGCTCGACTTCACCAGCTCCGACTACACGGTGATCTTCGCGCTCGTGTCCGCGGGCCTCGGCGTGTCGATCGTGCCGCGGCTGGCGCTGGAGTCGATGGCCGCCGAGATCGAGCTGCGGGAGGTCGCCGACCTGGAGCTGACCCGGACCGTGTCGGCCGCGGTCCGCACCGGGAGCCGCCGCGCCCCGCAGATCGCCACCATGCTCGCGGCCCTGCGCGAGGTGGCCGGCGAGCTGTCCCTGTGACCGGGCGCTGTGACCGGGAGCCGCGGGGCGGCGGCGCTCAGGTGCAGGCCTCGCGCAGCGCGTCGACGTGCTCGGCGTTGCGCTTGGCCCAGCCGGCCACGATGGACAGGTCCTCGAAGCGTTCCTTCTGCACCTCGACGTACGAGTCGGCCATCGTCAGCAGCGAGTTCTTCACGTCCTGGTCCGCGACGCTGTCGGCGAGCTCGCGCAGCCGCCGCTCCTTGTCGTCGGCGCGGGCCCGCAGCCGCTCGGGGTCGACGAGCGGGTCGAGGTCCGCGAGCCCCAGCGCCTCCGCGCAGACCGTCGCCTTGTCCGTCGCGGTGCTCGCCTGATCCACCGCGGAGTCCACCTCGGCGCACCCGGCCGCCAGCAAGGCGGCGGCCAGCAGCGCGATCGGTCGGCGTAGGTCCATGAACCGAACGTAGCGGACACCGGGACGGGAACGAGGTGGTTGATCACCCACCGGCCGGTCTATGTGTGGAGCTGCTACATCCGGCCCGGCACTTGTGGAAGTCGCGGCCATGTCGCGGCCGGCTGGCAGTCCCTAGTGTCGTCGCCGTGACGAGCGCCTCACCACCCGCGGCGGAGCGGACCCGGTCCGCGACCGAGGACACCGCGATGCTGCGGACCTGGGGCCTCACCAAGGAGTTCAACGGTTTCCGCGCGGTGGACGGCGTCGACCTGGAGGTCGCCCCGGGCACGGTGCACGCGCTCGTCGGACCGAACGGCGCCGGCAAGACCACGCTGTTCAACCTGCTCACCGGGTTCCTCAAGCCGACCGCCGGCACGATCACGATCGACGCCCACGACGTGACCGGCATGCGCCCGGAACGGATCGCCCAGCGCGGGGTCGCGCGCTCGTTCCAGATCACCAGCCTCTTCACCGAGCTGAGCCTCGCCGAGCACGTCGAGCTGGCGCTGCTGGGCCGCGACGGGCAGGGCTTTCGCTTCTGGCGCTCGGACAAGCGGATGCGCCGCTACCGCGCGGAGACCGAGGAGTTGCTGGCACAGGTCGGGCTCGCCGGGCGCGCGCGGACACCGGCCGGCAGCCTGGGCTACGGCCAGAAGCGGGCGCTGGAGGTCGCGCTCGCGCTCGCCCTGTCGCCTCGGCTGCTGCTGCTCGACGAGCCGACGGCCGGCATGGGCGTCGAGGACGTGTCCCGGACCATCGAGCTGATCCAGCGGGTCCGCGAGGACCGGACCGTCGTCCTGGTGGAGCACAACATGAAGGTCGTCGGCGATCTCACCGACCGGGTGACCGTCCTGCAGTTCGGCAAGGTCCTCGCGGAGGGGTCGTACGAACAGGTCCGCAACGACCCCGCGGTGATCACGGCGTATCTGGGGGAGTCCGTGTGAGCGAAGCGAACGATCAAACACAGCTCAGCGTCCGCGACGTCGTCGCGAGCTACGGCGAAGCCCAGGTGCTGCAAGGGGTTTCGCTCGACGTGGCCGGCGGCGAGGTGGTGACCCTGGTCGGCCGCAACGGCGCCGGCAAGACCACGCTGCTGCGCTGCCTGATGGGCCTGCACCGGTCGATGTCGGGCCACGTGGAGCTGGACGGCACGGACATCTCCCGCATGCCCCCGCACCGGCGGTGCCGCCTCGGCCTCGGCTACGTCCCCGACGACCGCGGCATCTACGCCAGCCTCACCGTCGAGGAGAACCTCACCCTGCCCCCGGCCACCGGGCCCGACGCCTGGCCGCTCGCGATGGTCTACGAGACGTTCCCGGTGCTCGCGCAGCGGCGGCGCCAGTCGGGCAGCCACCTCTCCGGCGGCGAGCAGCAGATGCTCTCCGTCGCGCGGGTGCTGCGGATGGGCGCGCGGCTGCTGCTGGCCGACGAGCCGACCGAGGGGCTCTCCCCGCTGCTGGTCCAGCAGATCGGCGAGATCATCCGCACCGTCTCCGAGCACGGCGTCACCGTCTTGCTGATCGAGCAGAACGTCCACTTCGCCTCGACCGTGGCGGACCGGCACTACCTGATCGCCCAGGGCCGCGTCGTCGAGTCGCTCGACAACGCGGAGGTCAAGGAGCGCGAGCACGAGCTGCTCGAGTACCTGGGCATCTGAGCGAGCCTTACACGACAGGAGGAAGCACGTGGCAACGACGCTGAAGTCGGTGGGCGCGCTCACCGCAGCGCTCGCGGTGGGTGCCGCGCTCTCGGCATGTGGTGGCGGTCCGCAGAGCGGGGGCGGCAAGGTCAGCGGCGACGCGGTCAAGCTCGGCGTGATCACCGACCTGTCCGGCGTCTACTCCGAGCTCGCTGGGCGCAACGCCGTCGAGGCGGTCGAGATGGCGGTCGAGGACTTCCAGGACAAGCACGCCGATGACGCGGTCACCGACACCATCGAGGTGAGCTCCGCGGACCACCAGAACAAGCCGGAGATCGCCAACACGACCGCCCGCGAGATGTACGACCGGGACGGTGTGGACGCGATCTTCGACGTGCCGACCTCATCGGCCGCGCTCGCCGTCGCGACGGTCGCCGGGCAGAACAAGAAGATGTACTTCAACATCGGCGCGGCCACCACCGAGCTGACCGGCGAGCAGTGCAACCCTTACACCTACCACTACGCCTACGACACCTACATGCTCGCGCACGGCACCGGCACGACCGTGACCGAGCAGGGCGCGAAGCAGTGGTACATCATCTACCCGGACTACGCGTTCGGGCAGGACATGAACCGCAGCTTCACCGACGCGATCAAGGCGGCGGGCGGCACCGTCGGCACGGCCGACCCGACCCCGTTCCCGAACGACAACTTCGCCACGTTCATGACGAAGGCGCCCAACCTGAGCCCGAAGCCGGACGTGCTCGGCACCATGCAGGCCGGCGGCGACCTCGTCAACGTCGTCAAGCAGTACAACGAGTTCGGCCTGCGGAACAAGGGTGTGGACCTCGCGGTCGGCCTCATGTTCGACACCGACATCAAGTCGATCGGGGTGGGCCCGCTGGCGGGCACGCTGTTCACCACCGCCTGGTTCTGGAACATGGACGACCAGAGCCGCGAGTGGGCGGACCGCTTCAAGGAGCGGACCGGCACCCGCCCGACCTTCGACCACGCGGCGAACTACTCGGCGGCGATGCAGTACCTCGAGGCGGTCCAGCGGGCCGGCACCGACGACGCCGACACGGTTCGCGCGCAGCTCGACGGTCACCAGTTCGAGGACTTCTTCGCCCGCAACGCCGAGATCCGAGCCGAGGACCACAGCGTCGTGCACGACGCGTACCTGGTGAAGGTGAAGGCGGAGGACCAGGTTCAGGAGGACTTCGACTTCACCGAGCTGGTCAAGGAGATCCCCGCGGACGAGGCCTTCCAGAAGGCCTCCGACAGCGGCTGCCAGATGAACTGACCCAATGCCCGTCTCAGGGATCATCGTGCGAGTTCTCGTGCCGACCAACGCAATCTCAGGGGACCGTGACGACACCCAGCCACAAGTACGTGAACAGCCGAACCATTCGCTGGAACGCAGCCGACACTTTTAATTCCGGGGAGGCGGGCCGTGGAACTGGTACAGCAGTTGTTCAACGGCCTGGTGAGCGGGAGCTTCTACGCGCTGCTCGCGCTCGGCCTGTCGGTGATCTTCGGAATGCTCGGCGTCGTCAACTTCGCCCACGGCGCGTTCTACATGCTCGGGGCGTTCGGCGCCTTCGTGCTGCTGGACACCGTCGGCCTGAGCTGGTGGCTCGCGCTGCTGGTGGTCCCCGTCGTGCTCGGTCTCGTCGGCATGGTCCTCGAACGGCTGCTCGTGGCGCGGCTGGTGCGGCTCGACCCGCTGTACAACTTCCTGCTCACCTTCGGCGTCGCGCTGATCCTGCAGGACGTGGTGCGGCTGAAGTACGGGGTCGCCTCGCAGCCCTACCCGCGGCCGGCGCTGCTCGACGGGTCGATGAGCCTCGGGCTCTTCGACTACCCGAAGTTCCAGGTGTTCGTGTTCGCCTTCTCGATCGTGGTCTCGGTGCTCGTCTGGCTGGTGCTGGCCCGTACCCGGGTCGGCATGATCGTGCGCGCGGCGACCGAGCGGCCGGAGCTGACGCGGTCGCTCGGCATCGACGTGCGGCGCTGGATCACCCCGGTGTTCGGGTTCGGCATCGCGCTGGCGGCGCTCGCCGGCGTGCTCGCCGCACCCATGCGCGCGGTCAACTCCGGCATGGGCGCGGACCTGATCATCGTGATCTTCGCGGTCGTGGTGATCGGCGGGCTCGGCTCGGTGTTCGGCTCGGTCGCCGCGGGCTACCTGGTCGGAATGCTGTCCGCGGTCGGCAGCCTCTACGTCCCGGCGCTGTCCCAGAGCCTGGTGTTCGTCCTCATGGCCCTGGTGCTGCTGCTGCGGCCCGCGGGCCTGTTCGGCCGCGAGGAAGGCGTGCACGCATGATCGTCACCCGGCTCGTCGACGCCACCCGTGGCCGGCCCCTGATCGTCCGAATAGGACTGCTGGTCGCCGGCCTGGTACTGGCGTTCGGGCTGCCGTGGATGATCTACCCGGCCGTGGCGCTGGACATCACGGCGTGGGCGCTGTTCGCGGTCGCGCTCGACCTGCTGCTCGGCTACACGGGCCTGCTCTCGTTCGGGCACGCCGCGTTCTGGGGCTCCTCGGCCTACGCCACGGGCATCATCGCGATCGAGACCGGGATGCCGTTCTACGTGGCGGTACTCGGCGGTGCGGTCGTGGCGGCGTTGCTGGCGTTGCCGATCGCCATGCTGGCGGTGCGCCGGACGGGCATCTACTTCGCCATGGTGACGCTGGCGTTCGCGCAGCTGATCTACTTCGTCGCCAACCAGTGGCGGTCGCTGACCGAGGGGGAGAACGGGCTGCAGGGCATCCCGCGCGAGGCATTCGGGCTCGACCTGTCCGACACGTTCTACTTCTACTACGCGGCACTTCCGTTGATACTGCTGGGTCTGCTCGGCGCGTGGCGGGTGGTGCACTCGCCGTTCGGCCGGGTCATGGTCGCGATCCGGGAGAACCCGGCCCGCGCGCGGGCGCTCGGCTATCCCGTGGACCGCTACAAGGTGCAGGTGTTCGTGATCTCCGCGTTCCTGGCCGGCGTGGCCGGCGGGGTGTACGCGGTGGGCCACGGGTTCGCCTCGTTGCAGGAGGTCTACTGGACGACCTCCGGCAAGGTCGTCGTGATGAACATCCTCGGCGGCATGGGCACGCTGTGGGGCCCGGTGCTCGGCGCGGGGATCATCGTGGTGCTGGAGGACTACCTGGCGACCGCGGGCATCGACGCGGTCGGCACCGTGACCGGCGTGATCTTCGTGGTCACGGTGCTGGTGTTCCGCCGCGGGATCTGGGGGACCGCCCGGCGTCTGCTGGGATCCCGCCGCCGCGGTGACGAGACACCGGACGCGGCACCGGACGAGGAACCCGTGCCCCAGGAACGGAGCCCGACCCCCGCCTCCCCGGGCTGATGGTGACCCTCTCGTTCGAGACCGACATCGACGGCACGGCCGACGCGGTCTTCGCCGCCATCGTCGACCTGCGCGGGTACGGGCGCTGGCTCGCACCGTCGCCGGCCTACGCCGCCACCACCGAGGCCAGCACCGACCCGGCCGCCGCCGGTACGACCTATGTGGACTGCGGGCCCGGGGGAGTACGGCACGCTGAAGCTGGTGCGGCCGTTGGTGCTGCGCCGGTTCCGTGCGGAGAGCGAGCGCACGCTGCGCGCCCTCAGGCACACGTCGAGCCCAGGTCGGGCCCGGCCGGCGGCGCGGCGTGACCGGCCTGGGCGATGTGCGGCGTCAGACGCGCCCGAGGGTCGAGTCGGTGCGCACCCTGGGCCGCAGGGTGAAGCCGGACGGCTTGAGGGTGAGGGACTCCACGATCTCGAGCCGGTAGTCCGGGTCCGGCTCGAGCTCGTAGCGCTGCAGCACCATGCCCAGCGCCAGCACGGCCTCGTGCAACGCGAACTGGCGACCGATGCACGCGCGTTCCCCGGTGCCGAACGGCTTGTACGCGTGCGCCGGACGCTTGCGCACCGCGGCCGGCTCGAACCGGTCCGGGTCGAACGACTCAGCGTCCGGGCCCCATGCCGCCGGGTCCCGGTGCAGCAGGGGGAGTGGCACGATCACCCAGTCGCCCTCGCGCATCCGGTACCTCCCGCCGAGCAGCACGTCCGCGCGGGCCTCGCGCTCGTAGCCCGGCGCGGTGGGCCACAGCCGCATCGCCTCGTCCAGCACCCGCCGGACGTAGCGCAGCTTGGCCACCTCGGCGAACTCCGGCTCGCGGTCTCCCCATACCGCGTCGACCTCGGCCTGGGCCCGGGCCAGCAGCTCGGGATGGCGGGTCAGGTAGTACAGCGCGAACGACAGCGCGCCGGAGGTCGTCTCGTGCCCGGCGACGACGAACGTGATGGCCTGGTTGCGAATGTTGACCGGGTCCAGCTTCTCTCCGGTCTCCGGGTGCCCCTCGGACAGCATCAGGCCGAGCAGGTCTCGGCTGTCCTCGCCGCTGCGACGCCGTGTCTCGATCACCTCGTCGACCAGGCCCGTCATCAGGGCGAGGTCGGCCCGGTTCTGCCGCTTCGAGCTGGCGACCATCCGCCGGACCAGTGGCAGCGGGACGTTCGACAGCTGGGCGAACCGCAGTGCGCGGATCATGGCGGCGACGAACGGGTGCGGCTCGGTGCGCTCGAACGAGCCGAACCGGTAGCCGAACCCGGCGCGCCCGATGGTCTCCAGGGTCAGCCGGGTCATGTCGGCCGAGACGTCGACCGGTCCGGTCGCGGCGTCCCAGGACGCGACGAGCTCGCGGGCGACGTCGAGCATGATCGGGTGGTAGCCGCGCATGGCCTCCGCGTGGAAGGCGGGCTGCAGAATGTCGTGCGCCAGCCGCCAGTTCGGCTCGTTCGTGTGTGCGGTGAACAGCCCGTCGCCGCCCAGGGCACGCAGGTGCTTCAGGCCGAGCCCGACGTACTTGCCGAACCTCGTCTCGTCGTTCAGCTCCGCGACCAGGTCCACGCCCGAGACGAAGACGAGCTCGAGGCCGAGGAACTTGCGGGTGAAGATTGGGCCCAGCGTCTTGCCGATGCGCACGGTGTCCTGCAACGGGGTTCGCACGTCCGCGCCGATGAGGTCGCCGATCACTGGCAGCCGACCCGGCCGGTGCGGGATGCCGGTGGTGTCCACGAGCGCCCCTCCTACTGAACTGGGATCCAATAGCGCCACAATTCCGTGTTATTGAACCGGTGTCAAGTAAGGTGGGCGGATGCGTACCAGGCTCCGCACCGAGCAGCGACGCGAGCAGTTGCTCACGATCGGCGCCCGGCTGTTCGGGAACCGGCCGTACGACGAGGTGTCGATCGAGGAGGTCGCCGAGATCGCCGAGGTCTCACGCGGCCTGCTGTACCACTACTTTCCGACGAAGAAGCAGTTCTTCGCCGAGGTCTTGCGGGCCGAGCGCGACCGGCTGCTGGAGATGAGCGCGCCCGACCCGTCGCTGCCGGTCCGCGAGCAGCTGAGCGCCGGGCTCGACGTGTACCTGGAGTTCGCCCGCACCCACCCGGACGGTTACCGGATCGTGCATCGCGCGGCGGGCGGCACCGACCCCGACCTCCGGGAGATCCGGGAGGCGGGGATGGCCGCGAACGCCGAGCGGATCGTCACCGCGCTCGGCGAGCTGACCACGATCACGGACGCGACCCGGCTCGCCGTCCACGGCTGGCTCATGTTCGTCAGCGCGGTGATCCTCGACTGGCTCGACCACCGGAGTGTGTCGCAGGTCGAGCTGCGGGCGATGTGCGAACGCGCCCTGTTCGCGGCCGTCGGCATCGAGCCCTGAGGTCTGGACGCTGGAGGTCGCCCGACCGCTACCTCGGACCTCTGGCCGGGGCGTCGAGGGTGAGCTGGCGGCGGTGGAAGTCGAAGTGCCGAGTGGGGAATCGGTACAGGTCGGCGAGGGTCATGTAGTCGGCGAAGAACGGGTCCCAGCGGGTCGGGTAGTGCATGCCGCGGGCGAGGTCGGCATCGGTCTCGGCGTCGAGCCGGCGGTGCAGCGCGGCGACGACGTGGTCGAACATGATCCCCATGCGCCGCGTGCCGAGCACGCTGCCGCCAAGCCGGGAGCCGAGATAGTTGACCGCGTCGAACGGGGTCGTGGCCGCGTTGAGCAGGCGGGCGAAGGCGCGGCCGGCGCCGTCCGGGAGCCGGCCGAAGACGCGGACGAGCGTGCCGAGCGCACGGATGATCAGGTAGCCAAGCAGCATGTGGAACAGCAGCTGCTTGTTCGTCCACTTGGTACCGTCGGACGGCCGGCGCAGTTCCGCGGGGCTCGCGGCGGCCACGAGTCGGTGGAAGGTCGCGCGGGCATCGTCGAGTTCCCGGTGCACGGTGTCGCGGGTGTCGCGGTCCACGGAGCCAGTGTCCACCCGGCGGACTGAGAGGCGCCTCAGGCGGCGGGCTGGCGCTCCTGGATCGTGCCGCCGAGGGTGCCGCGCAGCGTCTCCATGTACTCCTTCGACTTCCCGGACATCACCCACCGGTCGCCGACCAGGTCGACGCCGCCGAACGTGACGGCGTACTCCAGCCACGCCTTCTGCCCCTCGGCCGTGTCGAAGTCGAGGAACACGAAGTCGTCCTTGCCCTTCACGCAGGCGGCCTGGCGGAAGTCGGCGGCCTGGTCCTGCATCTTCGCCGTGCACCCGACCGCCGCGGCGAGCTGCCGCACGGTGTAGCGCTTGGTGGGCGCGATGCTCGTGCTGCTGGTGGCGGTCCTGGCCGCCTTCTCCGGGACCTTCTCCGCCGCCTTGTCCGCCGTCGTGCTACCGGCGTCGCTGCCACACCCGCCGGCGAGGAACACCGACACGGCGGCGGCGACGACCGCGGCGAGCCGCAGGCTGCCCGGCGGTCGGACGCGGCCCGTCGCGGCACCTGCTCGTGAGGTGTGTCGGTGAGTCACACCTACTTATACGGAACGCGTGGGGTCGAGCGTTCACCTGAGCGGATGTTCCGCCACGAGGGATTCGGGGGCCGACAACCGCCACGCCTCGTAGACCAGCTCGGTGAGCTCCCGCAGGTCGATCTTCTCCAGGTAGACGACGACCCACCCGAACCCGCCCGCGGTGAACTGCACCTCGAACACGTCCGGCCGTTCGGAGACCAGGGCCAGCTGCTCGGACAGCGTCTGCTTCAGGCCGACGGTCCGGGTCCGCGGCCAGTGGTAGCCGAACCGCTTGCCGCGCACGCTGAACGACATGTAGTCCCGCGCCTGGCCGTGCTCGACCTCGGCGAGTTTGCCGACCATCCGCAGGAACCGATCGCTGGACACACCCACGACCGAGATTCTTCCGCACCCCACCGACATTCCCGCGCGTCGGTGCCGGGCCGGGCCGTGACAGCATCCGCGGTCGTGCATCCCGACCTGTCCGCCGGCCTGTGCGCGCGGCTGCGTGAGGCGTTCCTGACCGCCGGCTACACGTCGGCCGGCGTCTTCGAAGCGCTCGCTGCCCAGGCGCACGCCGCGCTCGGCCGGGGCGAGCCCGAGGCCGCCCGCCGGGCCAGCCGGGACGCCGGCGCACTCGGCACGCTGATCCGGTTGTTCCTGGTGGGCGATGCCGAGCCCGAGCGCGACGTGCGTGCCGCGCTCGCACCGGTCGGCCGCGACGAGTCGGTCGCGAACGAGGTCCTCACCCCGAACGGGCGAGCGGGCCTGGACATCCGTCCGTACGAGCGGGACTGGTGGGTGATCTCCGACCTCGACGCCGGTCCGCGCCGCGGCGCGGTGCGCGGGGACCACGTGCTGGGGGTCGGCCACGCCTCGGTCAGCCTCGCCCGCGCCACGGCTCGCCGCCCGGTCGGCACGCTCCTCGACCTCGGCACCGGCTGCGGGGTCCAGGCGCTGCACGAGAGCCGGCACGCGCGGACGATCAACGGCGACGGACGTGTCGCCGCGCGCCCTCGCGCTCGCCGCGGGCACGTTCCGGCTGAACGAGCTCGACACCGAGCTGCTGCGGGGGCAGTGGTTCGACCCGATGCGAGGCCGCCGGTTCGACCAGATCGTGTGCAACCTGCCGTTCGTCGTCGGCCCGCCGCGCGTGGACCACGTCTACCGCGACTCCGGCCTGGCCGGCGACGGCGCGAGCGCGCTGGTGGTCCGCCGGATGCGCGAGCACCTGGCGGACGGCGGCGTCGGTCAGCTGCTCGCGTCCTGGCTGCACCGCGCGGGCGAGGACTGGGCGGACCGCGTCACGTCGTGGCTGCCGGGCGGGGTGGACGCGTGGTCGTGCAGCGTGACGTCGCCGATCCCGCGCTGTACGTGGGCACCTGGCTGCGGGACGCGGGCGTCGACCCGTGGTCGCCCTCGGGCCGGGAGAAGGCGCGGGCGTGGCTGGACTGGTTCGCGGACAACGATGTCGAGGGTGTCGGCTTCGGCTACGTCACGCTGCGCCGCACGGACGAGCCGGACACCGAGATCGTGTGCGAGGACCTGCCGCACGCCTACGACGACCCGCTCGGGCCGGAGACCTCCCGCTGGCTGGACGCCGTCGCGTGGCTTCGGGCGCACGGCGACCGCCTGCTGGAGACGCCGTTCACCGTGTCACCGGACGTGGTGCTGGAGGAGGTCAGCGCACCCGGCGAGGACGGCCGGCTGCCCGTCGTGCGGCGGCTGCACCGCACCGACGGCCCCGGCTGGCGCCACGTGCTGGACGAGCCGACCGCGAAGCTGCTCGCCGGCTGCCGCGGCGCGCTGCCGCTGGGGGACGTGCTGGCGCTGCTCGAGCTTGCCTACGGCGACGTCGACACGCGGGCGGTCGTGCCGATCGTGCACGACCTCGTGCTGCACGGGATGCTCGTGCCGGCCTCCGACCCACCTCGGGCGGCCCGCTAGATTGCCGGCATGGAGTCGGCGGACGGGGCGGTCGAGATCTACACCGACGGCGCGTGCTGGGGGAATCCGGGACCGGGCGGGTGGGGCGTCGTGCTCCGGTACGGCACGCACGAGAAGACGCTGTGCGGCGGGGAGGCCGGGGACACCACGAACAACCGCATGGAGCTGACCGCGCCCATCGAGGCACTGACCCACCTCACCCGGCCGGCGGTCGTGCGCTTGTACACCGACAGCACCTACGTGCGCAACGGCATCACCAAGTGGGTCGCCAACTGGAAGCGCAACGGCTGGCTGACCACGGCCAAGCAGCCGGTGAAGAACGACGACCTGTGGCGCCGGCTCGACGAGGCCGCCGTCCGGCACGAGATCGTCTGGCACTGGGTCAAGGGCCACGCCGGCCACTCCGGCAACGAGCACGCGGACCGGCTCGCGCTGGCCGGCCTGGAGCAGGCGTTGCGGGAGTCCGGCGTCGACCCGGCGACCTACCGCACCCCGCGCCGCGCGGGCGCGACCTCAACGGTCCGGCGCCAGGCGTCCACCACGAGGGTCGGCCGCATCCCCACCGACTCGTAGAGGCCCAGCGCCGGGGTCGTGTTGTTGGTGTCGACGTGCAGGATCGTGCCGGCCCGGCCCGCGGCGGCGTCGGTCGCGAAGGCGTGGCGCAGCAGGAACTTCGCAACACCACGGCCTCGTGCCTCGTGCAGCACGCCGAGCTCCGCGACGTAGCCGCAGTTCTCGTCGGCGGCGTACCGGTCGTTGCACTCGAGCACGGCGGCCGGGCGTCCGTCCACCTCGGCCACCCACAACTGGCTCCAGTCGAACGTGGACATCCGCTCGTGGCTCTCGTGCCAGGTGCCGTAGGGCTTGGGCACGTAGCCGAAGTGCTCGGTGAACGCCGCGGTCAGGATGGCGTGCGCCGCCTCGCGGACGGCCGGCTCGGTGCCCTGCCGCATGACCAGGCCGTCTGGCGGCCGCGGCGCCTCGACGTGCCCGGCGTGGTCAACGCACATGCGGTGGAAGGTCGTCGCCACGCGGAAACCGTGCGCGGCCGCCTGCTCTCGCAACGGCTCGTCGGCCCGGTACACGCCGTGGCCGACCGTCACCCGCGCATGCCCGCGTGCCCGCCCCAGCTCCCGGGCCCGGTCCAGCGCCCACGCGAACAGCCAGCGGGAGACCGCCGCCCGCGACGCCACCACGTCGATCTCGACCTTCTCGCTGTCGCCGCGCGCGATCACCACCGCGAACCCGGCCGCCGTGCCCCGCGCGTCGAACACCAGGCGCGCGTCGTGCTCGGGCTCGAACCCCGGCTCGGTCAGCTCGTCGCGCACGTCGTCCTCGGTGCAGTCGGCGAAACCCAGGACGGTGTGCGTGTACTCGCGCACCAGCCCGGCGATCGTCCCGACGTCGTCGAGCCCGGGCGCGCGGGCGCCGTACCCGTCCGGAAGTGTGTCGGCCACGCCGTGATGGTCCGCGCCGCGAGGCGGTCCTGTCGACGGAGTTTTCGGCCCCCCAGGTCAGCGGCGGTAGGAGCGGCCGTAGGGGTCGGCGGCCGGCTGTGGGACCGGCGACGGCCCGCGGCGGCTGAGGATGGCGCCGATGATCACGAAGGCGCCGCCGATCGCGCACACGGTCCACACCACGACGCCGAGCGTGCCGGTGAGCGCGTCGTAGAACGGCCCCGCGAGCTCGGGTGACTGGCTGCGGGCGGTGACCTGGCCGCGCGCTATCGCCTGGAACAGCACGACCAGCAGCATCGCGACGACGAGGCCGAAGCCGGTGACGACCAGCGTCATGCCGCGGCGTGCGGACAGCGCCAGTCCGAGGACGATCAGGGCGACGGCGGCGATCGGGAGCACGACGCTGAGCGTCTCCAGGAGGTCGAACGCGGGCACCGCCTGGCGTACCGCGGGGCCGGACATCACCTGGACCCGTGCGTCGACCTCCGGGATCTGGTCGGCCAGCGGCACGCCGTCGGCGACGAAGCGGGCCTTCACGTCGGCCGCGACCCCGCCGAGGTCGAGCACGACCGCGTCGCCCTCGACGGCCACGTTGCCCTCCTCGCCGCGGAGCAGGGCGAGCAGCTGGGGGTGCACCGTCTCGTTCAGCTCGACCCAGGCCGGCTGGAACTGGTCACTCTCCACGAAGTTCGTGATGCTGGTGTCCACGACCTGCCGTGCGGCCTGCGGCACGTTCTCGCCGAACGCCGCGGACAGCTGGTCGGCAACGGCCGACTGGACCGCGGGTTCGTCGGCGAGCGGGGTCACCGCCTCCAGATAGCTCTCCCGGTCGGTGACCTCACCGACCAGCACGTACGCCGCGACCGCCGGCGCGGCGAGCAGACATCCCAACAACACCAGCACGGTGGCGAACCCGGTACGGAACACCGGCGCACCCTAACGCCCGCGGCGCGGGTCACCCTCTCGCGGTGTCCCATACTTGACCCCATGCGCCCTTCCGACTGTCCGTCCACAGTGGTTTGATCATGACCGGGGAGCTGGTGGCGCACGTGCGGGAGGCGTTCGGATGGGACGAGGACGTCGTCGTGTCCCCGGGGCCCCGTGGGGCGTTGGGGCAGATCTGGCGGCTGGAGGTCGGCACGAGACGCTTCGCGCTCAAGGAGATCTTCGCCGAGCCGCCGTCCGCGGCCGCGATCGAGGCTGAGCTGGCGTTCGTGCGCCGGGCCGCCCGGGCGGGGGTGCGGCTGCCGGCGAGCCATCCCGACCGTTCGGGTCGCATCCTGCTCACCACCCCGTCCGGGAGGTGGCTGCGCCTCTACGACTGGGTGGACCTGCGGCCGGTCGACCTCACCTCGCCGGCCACCCCGGGCCGGCTCGGCAGGCTGCTCGCGAGCCTGCACCGCTGCGCCCCGGCGGCGACCGGGCCCTCCGAGCCTTGGTACGACCACGTTCCCGCCACCCGCGAATGGCCGGCGCCGGACGCGCCGTGGGCGACGCGGCTCGCCGAGTGCCTGGCCACCCTGCCCGAGCTCTGCGCCGGGGTCACCCCGGCCGATCCCGCCGGGATGCTCGTCTGCCACCGTGACCTGCACCCGGAGAACGTGCTCGCCGACCCCGGCCGTGAGCTGGTGGTCGTCGACTGGGACGACCTCGGGCCGGTCGAGCCCGGCCGGGAGCTGGCCCGGGCGCTGTTCGACTGGTTCTGCGACGGTCCGGCCGACCTCGACGCCATGCGGGAGATGTACGCGGAGTACGTGCGCGCGGGCGGACCCGGCCGCATCACCGGGCCGGCGGACTTCACCATGCTCCTCGCGACCCGGCTGAACTTCCTCCTGGCGCAGACGAGGGTCGCGCTGGACCCGCTGGCCGAGCCGCGGCACCGCGCCTGGGCCGAACGCGAGATCGATGAGGCGCTGCGCATCCTGCCGACCCCACCGCAGCTCGCCGCCGCGCTGGCCCTCACCTGACGGCCGGGGCCCACGTCGCCTTGCGCCCGGTCGCCGGCGCACGACCGGGGCGGCGCGAGTGGCCGACCGCTGGCGAAGCTGAGTCGATGCGCCGCGGCGGTGCGTTCGCGTCACCCGACCTGGCTTACATTGTGGGTGGTCCGAGCGTGAGAGGTCCCGATGGTCGAGCGGCGGGTGCGGGGTGGCGCGCGGTCGTCGCTCGGGCGGGTGCAGGCATACCTGGGGCGGTGCGGTGCCGCGGACGCGCTGGCCAACCGGGAGCGCTTCGGCGGGGTGACGTTGCAGGGCGTGCACGGGCTCAAGGTGGCCCGGGTGCTGGCCCGCGCGGGTGCGCTCGCCGGGGTGGATCTCGATCCGGCCGCCTACCTCGCGCGTGGGCGCACCAGGGCGCCGGTCGTCGAGGGGCAGTTGGGGCTCGACCTCGACCTGCCCGTGTTCGACTGGGTCGAGGCGCAGGCCGAGCTCGGGGTGCCGGTCGTGCGAACCGCCGGGCCGCGGCTGCGGGTGGGACAGGTCGACGAGCTGAAGGCTGAGCTGCACCGCGACTACCCCGTACCGGTCTCCGTGACGCTCGCGCTCGACGCGGGCTGGCTCGGGTCGCGGCACAGCGGGGCCCTCGCCGAGCAGCTGCGCGCCGCCGACCGCGACGTCTCGCTCGTCCTCGGCGCACCGTTCGACCCGGTCGACTCCTCCTACAAGGTCCTCGGGCTGCGCCGGCTGCTGCGCTGGTCCTCCCGGACCGGACGCCGGCTCGAGCTGCTGCGCACCGGCCCCATCGGCATCCCCGCCATCGCCGCCGGCGCGAACCTCGCGGCCATCGGGCTGTCCTCCTCCACTCGGCACCTCGGCGGGCCCGTCGCCCGGCGCGCGGACGGAGTCCGGCCCAGGCGCAGCCCGCAGGTGTTCGTACCGCGGCTGCTGCACTGGCAGCGCGGCATCGACCTGCGGGGCACCGAGGTCACCGACTGCGGATGCGCCGCCTGCGCGCGTGCCGGGTCGGGCCTGCGGCGCTTCGACCTCGCCTACGACACCCCGGTACCCGCCGACGTGCGGACCGCCGCCCGGGAGCACGACTCGCACGCGCTCGCCGGGCTCGTGCACAGGGTCATGGGCGCGGCCGATCCCAGGGATGAGCTCGCCCGGCTGCGCCAGGACGCGCGGGAACTCGCCGCCGACGTCGACATCGTCGTGCCGAAGTGGCTGGGCAGCTGGGACTAGGGCACTGGCAGGCGGCTAGTCGACGATGCTCTTGAAGAAGTCGCCGATCGCCCGGATGCCGCTCATGATCCAGCCGAGGATGGCCTGCACGCCGTCGCCCAGCTGCGTCGGGTGCACGAGGAGGGTGTACACCAGCACGGCCGCCGCGATCAGCAGCAGGGCCTTCTTGACGTCCATGTGCTCCTCAGCTCACGTCCGGATGACGACTCACACGATCCCGTTCCGTTGTGTCGAACCTAGGCGATGGCTCCGGCGCATGATCAATAGCCCCATCAGGTGACAGCCCGACCAGTGTGCGCGCGGAACGCGGCCCCTGCCACCGCTAGATCCTCCCAGGCCATGCCGACCGACTTGAACACCCGCGGTCGTCCCTGGTCCGGCCGCACCTCGCCGCGCACGAGCTCGGTCAGCGACCGGAGCGCGAGCTCCCCGGACCGCTCGGCCAGCACCACGTCGCCGGCCTCCCGCCGCGCGGTCGCCACATCCTCGACGACGACGGTGGAGCGCCGCATCGCGGAGTCGTCGAGCTCCCGTGCGTCCGGGGTGTGCGACCCCATCGCGATGACCGTCGCGTGCGGGGCCAGCCGGTCGCCGCCGAACAGCGGCGTCCGCGCCGAGGTCGCGCACACGACGAGGTCCGCACGCTCGACGGCGTCGGCCGCCGCGAGGTGTGCGGGATGCCCGCGCGCCAGGCACTCGTGCCGGAACGCCTCCGTCGCCGCCCGGGTCCGCCCGGCCACGTCGACTCGTTCGACCGGCCGGACCGTGCGGAGCGCGTCGAGGTGCGCGAGGGCCTGCGGTCCGGTGCCGAACACCAGCAGCCGGCGCAGGCCGGGCGCGGTGAGCAGGTCGGCGGCGAGCGCGGACACCGCCGCCGTGCGCAGCAGGGTCAGCGCGGCGCCGTCGACGACCGCGAGCGGCAGGAGCGTCCGGGCGCTGCACAGCAGGTAGCTGCCGGTGATCCGCGGCTGGCCGCGGTCCGGGTTGCCGGGCGCGACACCGGCCACCTTCACGCCGGCGAACTCCGCGTTCTCGGCCGGCATGAGGAGGAGTTCGCCCGCCCCCACGGGGACCCGCGACCGTGCGGGCGCCGGGTCGGACACCGCCCCGGCGAGCACCGCCTCGTGCAGGACGGCGACGGCTCGCTCGGCCGGCACCAGCCCGGCGAGCCGCGCTCCGTCGATCAGCACTGGCGGCACGCCCGATTGTCCTTTGTGGAGGCTCATCAGCCGGACGTCTCGGTCGTGGCGTGCGGGGCGCCGACCGGTTTGGACTCGGGGGAGCCGCGCTGTCGCAAGTAGACGCTCAGCACGGCCATCGACCCGAGGGCGAGGAACTCGGACTGCCAGTTCTGCAGTGTCCGGTTCCAGAAGTCCGCGCTCGCCAGGTACGCCGGCCACGACACCGCATCGGCGAGTTGGCTGAGCTGTTCCCCGTTGTACGCGCTGAGCCCGGCGACCGACTGGGCCAGCCAGGACAGCAGGAACAGGCCACCCATCACCAGGCACAGCGAGCGGGAGAACACGGCGGTGCGCCACCCGCCGGCCCGCGCCCACCTCGGAGAGTCCGCGGTGGCGTGCCGGCCCACGAGCTGCTTCTCGTCGGACTCGGGGCCGATCTCCTCCGGTCGCTTGGACTCCGGCGAGCCGCGCTGCACCAGCCACACGGTGGCGAGGACGTAGAGGAAGAACTGGAGGTACTCCGACTGCCAGTTCTCCGCGACGTCGACCGCGAAGTCGGACGTCGTCAGGAAGCTCCAGAACGAGATCGACTGGCCGCCCTCGAGCTGCTGGCGATGGTTGAAGTCCACGTGCCCGGCGACGGCCTGGCCGACCAGCGTCACGAGGAACAACAGTCCGAATACGACACCGAGCCCGTTGTCCCGGAGGAACCGTTTCATCCTGTCTCACAATCGAAGCAGCCCGACGACGATGAAGAACGCCAGGCCCGCGAGCACGGCGCCGAGGTAGACCACGAGGATCGCTCGCCGAACCAGGAGGCGCATCATGCCGCCAGTAGACAGTCGTGGGTGTCGTCGGTCCCGCGCGTGCATCCGGCGGCACTGACCCGCCAGCCGACGTTCAGCTCGACCAGGAACAGCGTGCCGGCCGACGCGTGTGCCTGCGCGCGGTCGCCCCACACCGTCACCTCGTCGACCGTGCCACCGGCGATGTCCACCGACTCGAGCGCGGTCGCGCAGGGCGTTCCCTCGGAGTATTCGAGGTCCTCCCGGGTGTCCGTCGCGAGCAGCGCGCACGCGGCGCCGAGATCGCCCTCGCCCATCGCCGCGAGGAAGCTCGTGGCGATGGCGGTCGAGTCGGTCTCGCGCTGGCCCGTGGCGCACCCGGCGCACATGACCACGGCGGCCGCCACCACGCCCAGCCGGGAGATCAGCACGTCGCGATCCTCGGCGGCCAGCCTGGCCGTGTCAATTCAACAGGCCGTCAATGCGGCTACCCGAAGTGACCAAACGACCTATGACAGTCACCCACGCGTGGTAAATTTCCGCACTGTGACGTCGGTGCGTACGCGTAGCTCGATGCTCCCCGCCCTCATCGCCGCCATCGTCGGTACGGTCACCGCCGGCGCGGCGACGCTGCTGGTCGGCCTCGATGACTCGCGGACCTCCGGCGGTGCCCCCGTCGCGATGGCCGACACCGATTCGTTCATGGAGGACGCGGTCGTCGACCTCGTCAACGAGCAGCGAGTCCGGGC
This sequence comes from Actinophytocola sp., assembly GCF_050699935.1. NCBI lineage: Bacteria > Bacillati > Actinomycetota > Actinomycetes > Pseudonocardiales > Pseudonocardiaceae > Actinophytocola > Actinophytocola sp. The sequence continues at coordinate 29,882 of NZ_JBOHGB010000025.1, read as the reverse complement.
CGGCTGCGAGCCGCTCGTCGTGGACCCGCGCCTGGCCGACGCCGCCGAGAAGCACAGCCGGGACATGGCCCAGCGGGGCTACTTCGCCCACACCACCCCGGAGGGCCTCACGTTCCGGGACCGGATCCGGACCGCGGGCTACCCGAACCCGGGCACCGCCGAGAACATCGCACGCGGCCAGCGCAACGCCGAGCAGGTGATGAAGAGCTGGATGGCTTCCGACGGCCACCGGGCGAACATCGTGAACTGTGAGTTCTCCCGGGTGGGTGTCGGGCTTCACGGGAACGGCATGTACTGGACCCAGGACTTCGGCAAGGTGTGACGCCCTCCGCGCACCACAGCCGTCGGCCGCCACGACGGGTCAGCTCTCGCCGGGCTCTGGGGTCGTCGTCCGGAGGTCGGCGGCGGCGACCGGGCGGCCCAGGTGGTAGCCCTGGGCCAGGTCGCACTCGAGCCGGCGCAGTATGTCGAGCTGGTGCGCCTGCTCGACGCCCTCCGCGACCACGGCGAGGTCGACCGCGTGCGCCATCGCGATGATGCTGGTGACGATCGCCTCGGCGTCCGCGGAGTGGCCGAGCCCCGCGGTGAACGTCTGGTCGATCTTGAGCGTGTCGAGGGGGAGGGTCAGCAGCTGGGCGAGCGAGGAGTACCCGGTGCCGAAGTCATCGATCGCCAGGTGCGAGCCGAGGTCGCGCAGCGCGACGAGGGTTCGCGCGGCGGTGTCCGGGTCGCGCATGATCGCGCTCTCGGTGATCTCCAGGCACAGCGCGCTCGACGGTAGCCCGGTCGCCCGTGTCGCGTCGCGCACCGACGGCACGAGGTGGGGGTCGTCGAGCTGGCGCGCGGAGAGGTTCACGGTCAGCCGCAGGCCGGGGTGCGCGGCACGCAGGCCGACGATCTCCGCGGTCGCCGTCCGGAGCATGTGCGTGCCGATGATGTTGATCAGGTCGCTCTCCTCGGCGATCGGGATGAACTCGCCGGGGGAGATCGGTCCGTAGCGGGGGTGCGTCCAGCGCAGCAGGGCCTCGACCGCCGTGACCTGGTCGGTGCGCAGGTCGACGATGGGTTGGTAGGCCAGCCACAGCTGGCCGTCCCGCGGGGCGTCACGCAGGTCCTGCTCCAGCTGCAGCCGGCGCTGGCTGCGCTCGCGCAGGTTGATGTCGAAGAACGCGTGCCGCCCGCGGCCCCGCGTCTTCGCCTGGTACATCGCCAGGTCCGCGTCGCGGAGGAGGTCCTCGCCGTCGCGCGTGTCGTCCCGATCGGCGATCACGATGCCGACGCTCGCGTCGATGTGCAGGTTCCGGCCGTCGACGGCGACCGGCTCGTTCAGCTCGCGGCGGATGTGTTCGGCGAGCCCCGTCGCGTCGTCGGCGCTGCGCACGTCGGAGGCGATGACCGCGAACTCGTCGCCACCGAGCCTGCTGACCGTGTCGCCCCGGCGGGTGCCCGCGTGCAGCCGGGTGCCGACGATCTGCAGCACCTTGTCGCCGACGCTGTGCCCGAGCGAGTCGTTGATGACCTTGAACTTGTCCAGGTCGATGAACAGGACCGCGGTCGATCCCGTGCACCGGGCGCGGGCCGACGGGCTGAGCCGGTCGATGGCCACGGTCCGGTTGTGCAACCCGGTCAGCGCGTCGTGGGTGGCCTCGTGCTCGCGCCGCCGCTCGATCCGCCGCCGCTCGGTGATGTCGGTCATCGAGACGACCACCGCCGCGGGCAGGTCCCCGTCCGGGTTCAGCGCACGGCAGCTCATCGACAGCCAGACCAGGCGGCCGTCCGGCCGGGCCACGCAGATGATCTGCCCGTTGCGTGGCTGCCCCGTCTGTCGCGTGTGGAGGGTCGGGTACCTCGACTGCGGGATGCGCTCGCCGGCCTCGTCGTAGATCTCGGCCAGCGAGGTCGGCTGGCCGAGGGCGTCCTGCTCGCTGATGCCGAGGATGCGCTCCGCCGCGGGGTTGACCGACTCGACATGCCCGGTCGCGCTGACGACGATGACGCCTTCCTCGATGGCCGCGACCACCGTGGTGAAGTGCTGCTCCGCGCGCCTGCGAGCGGTCTCGTCGGCGCAGATGAGCACGTAGCCGTCGGGCATCCGGGCCACCGACACGCGGACCGCCAGGGCGCAGCCGTCCGACCGGCGGTGCACGGCCTGGACGACACCGCCCGCGTCGAGGATGGCGGCGGGGTCCAGGGGCGCGCCGACGACCTTGTCGATCGGCTGACCGATCGCGGCGTCCGCGTCCAGGCCGTACACGGCCTCCGCGCTCGGGTTCCAGCTCGTCACCACGCCCCGGGCGGTCGTCGCGATGAGCGCGTCGCTGACGTGGGCGACCAGCGCGGCCTGGTACTGCAGGGCCGCCGCGGCGGCCTTCTGGGCCGTCACGTCGCGCATGATCACCTGGTAGGCCGAACGCCCCTCCCAGGTGGTGCGCACCGAGACCGACTCGACGTCGACGATTCCGCCGTCCAACCGCGTGAGCGTGACCTCGGCGGACTCGCTCGTCGCGCCGGGCTCGGTCAGCTCCGAGATGCGGCGCAGCATCCCGGAGACCGAGTCCGGATGGACGAAGTCGACGATGGGCAGGCCCACGATCTCGGCGGTGGACCTGGCCCCCACGAACCGGACCGTCGCCGGGTTCGCGTACAACACCCGGCCGCCCTCGTGCACGACGATCGCGTCCGGGGTCAGGTCGACGAGCAGCCGGTACCGGTCGGTGAGGTCGTCCAGTGCCTGCCGCTGGTCGTGCCGGCCGCTCACATCGGTCGCGATGCCGACCAGGCTCCGGCGGCCGGGCTGCCCGGACAGGCGTGCGCGGAACTGGAGCCAGCGCACGTTGCCGCCCGGGTTCTCGCACGGCTGCTCCAGCTCGAACCCCTGCCACACGGGGGCCGTCCGGGCGGCGATCGTCAGCGGGGCGACCAGTTCGGCCAGCCGAGACCGCACGAGCCCGTCGTCCGCGCCGCCCAGGCCCAGCATGTCGTCCAGCCCCGGCATCCAGGTGAGTCGATCGGTGGCCAGGTCGAACCACCACACCACGGCGGACCCGGCCGACAGCGCCAGCTCGACCACCAGCTCATGGTCGAGCTTCGCGTCACCCATGAGCCCGTGGAAGTCGTGGCGTCCAGGCCCCATTTTCTGTCCAATCCGTAGTGGGCGTGGCCATTGTGGAGTTTGCCCGCGTCCCCCGCGAACCCACCCACCCTAGAGGTGCGTCCCGCACGTCTTTCACCAGCCGCGGTCTTGACATCCGAGAATTCCTACACGGGAGCCGCGGCGGGACGGTTGTTTGTGGAACGGGGGTTCCCGACGGACGGAAATTACAGGTGACGGACCGGGAAAGGCCCGAAGTCGGGCGGCCGTGCCCGGCCCGGTGCCGAGTTACGATTGCCAGGTCGACGTTGACAAGCTTGCCAAAGCGGTGTGTCGACGTGAGGTCCCGCGGTGCATATTGACCCTCGAGTCGAGAGCGAACAGAGGATGACTGCGCAACGAGTGGGAATCTGCGGTATCGGCATAGTCAGCGGGTATGGATGGGGGCGAGAACTGTTATGGGACGGCCTGATGTCCGGAAAGCCGGCCGCCACGGCGGCGTCTGGGCTCGGGCCGGCACCGGGTGACACGGCGTGGGCGGCACGCGTGCCGGACGGCGGGGACCCGCGCGACGGCGCGAGCCGGTTCGCGCGCGCGATGCGCGCGGCCGCACGGGAAGCCATCGTGGATGCCGGGCTGCGCGGCTGGAGTCCCGGCCGGCGTGTCGGCCTGCTGCACGCGGTCGTGCTGGGGGAGGTGGATCTGTGGCGGGATTTCTACACCACTCGGGACGGGACGCTGTCGGTGCACGAATACCTGGCGCTGATGCCGTCCACACCGATGTCCATGCTCATGCAGGAATACGGATTCCACGGCCCGGCGATGACCGTGTCGGCAATGTGCGCCTCCGGCAACGCCGGCCTGATCACCGCGAAGTCCTGGCTGGACGCGGGTGTCGTCGACGACGTGGTCTTCGTGGCCACGGACCTGTCGCTCACCCCGGAGAACATCCTGCACTTCGTCCGGCTCGGGGTGGCGGTCATCGACGCCGAGCCGCTGGAGGCGTGCCGGCCGTTCCAGCAGGGCAGCAGGGGCTTCATCATGGGCGAGGCGTCGGTGTCCTTCGTGGTCTCCGCCCGCGCCGGCCGCCCGTACGCGGAGACGCTCGGCGGCGCGATGTCCCACGACGCGCACCACGTGACCTCGATCGACCCGGCGCTCACGCAGGTCGTCAACTGCATCCGGGACGCGCTGGACAACACCGGGGTGCCGGCGTCGGCCGTGCGCTACCTCAACGCCCACGGGCCCGGCACCCTGCAGTGCGACCGCGCGGAGGCCGCGGTGCTGGAGCGGCTCTTCCCGGCGCGGACCAACATCTACTCGGTCAAGCCGCTTACCGGACACTGCCAGGGCGCGGCCTCGGCCGTCGAGGTGGCGGTGACCGCGCTGGCGTACGACCGGGGCGTGGTGCCCGCGCCGCCGACCGTGGCCCCCGGGCATCCACAGCTGCTCGACGGCCCGACGCCGATCACGGGCGGCATCACGGTCAAGTCCTCGCTCGGCATGGGCGGGCACAACTCCGCGGTCGTACTCGCCCCGCCCGCGTGACCGCCGACGCCGTCAGCGGACGCGGGGCCCGTCACCCGCGGCCACGGTCGTACCACCGAAGACGCCCCCGGCCCGCGCCCCGGGCACGCCGGCGGGAAGCGACCACGCCGCGGCGATCACGATGAGCCAGAGCGCGTCGGGCAGGTTCACCCCGACCGGATGGCCGCTGTCGCCGTCCAGCAGCCACACGGCGAGGATCCCCAGTGCGGCCACCACCGCGATCCGCGCGGTGCTCACGAGCCCGGCCCGCAGCGACCGGCCCGCCACGGTCCCGGCCACGCCCGCGACGAAGAACCCCGCCACGGGGGCGAGCAGCAGGTAGCTGAGCACGTCGTCCCGGTCCACGTCCATCCGCGCGTACAACCACACCCCACCGGCGAGCAGGAGTCCGGCGCACGTCCCCACCAGCCGGCCGGCCCGGTCCGCGGCGGCCCGGGCCGCGGCACCCGGGTGGCCCACCCGCAGCCGGCGAGCAGCACGGCCAGGGCGACCGCGTCGACGGGCCCGAACTCGGCGGCGGTCGACGGGTGGGTCGCCAGCAGGTCCGCGACGAGCCACCCGCCGCCACCGACACCGGCGAGGCCGACCGCGCCGCCCAGGGGATCGATCCGCCGTCCCCGCGCCACGGCGAGCGTGCCCAGCACCCCGACGATCACGGCGAACGCCACCGCGAACGTCGACAGCTCGGGCAGCGTCGCGCCGACCGCGTACCCCGTGGCCACGACCGCCGCCACCGCCACCGCGACCGCGGCGGCCACGGGCACGGGCACCCGCGTACGGGCGCGGGGCCGGAACATCGCTGCCGCCGCGCATCCCACGGCGACCGCCACCGCGTCGCCCGCCCCGGCACCTGGTCCAGCTCGGCGAGCATGGCCGCCCCAGTCGCGTCGCTCCGCCGGCGCCGAGCCGACCGCGACGGCGAGCAGCCGTGCCGGACCATCCAAAGTAGACAGTCGGATCCGGTGGCACGCCACCAGGCCCGCCACAGGATCCGGGCGGCGAACACCGACGGGACGGTCAGCACGGTCCACAGCAGAAACCGGCCACAGCCACGAGCTCGCCGACCGCGAGTCGCCCGACGCACCGAGGAGTCCGACCAGGACGGGGCGCCAACGCGATCACGAGCGCGGAGACCGCGTTGGCGCCCCAGAGTCATGACTCCGCAAGCCGCATCCTCGGGGCCGGTCGCGCGTGCCGCCCGGCGGCCAGCTCGCTCGCGAACGTCACGCCGGGCCCGGTGAGCCGGTAGAGGTGTCTCGGCGGCCGGCCCGCGGGCGGCCGCTCCTCCCAGCGGGTCTCGAGGAGCCCGCGGTCGGCGAGGCGCATCAGGATCGGGTACCTGGACCCGGCTCTGAGGTCGAGCAGCTGGCACAACTCGTAGCCGTACCGGCAACAGTCGCCGGCCGGGGGAGGTCAGTCACGCCGGACGGAGAAGCCCTTGCAGCCCTCCGACAGGACGTTGCCGCTCAGCGCGTCGACGTTCGGCTCGACCGGGCTCGTCACCTCGAGGTCCACCATCACGTAGTCCGACGGCCGCTCGATCCACTTGTTCTGCTTGAACAGCAGGCGATCGCCGTCGTAGGCGCCGATCATCTCGTAGCTGCCCTGCTGGGCGCTCGGGTTCTCCGACACCGGGAAGAACTCGAACACGACCTTCACCGACGCCTCGTCGATCGGCTCGATGGCGAGCGTCAGCCCGGTCTCGCCCTGCAGGCAGGTGTACTCGCCGGCCCACGTGCCCACGAGTGGACCCAGGTCGCCGTCGACGGACGCGTCGCCCGTGGGCTCGTCGGACTCGGACGGCGCGGCGGTGGTCTCCGCGGCGTCATCACCGCCGCCGGCCGCGCCGGCGACCGGCGTCCCGGCGACGGGCTTGCTGCAGGCCGCGGTCAGCAGCGACGCCGTCACCAACACCGCCACCAACGGCGCTGACCAGCGGCGAGAAGGTCTGTCGGTCATCGATCCTCCGGCGTCCCGGCGTGGGTGTCCGTACCGTCCGGGGACATCCTGCCCACTCGACGTCCGTCGCGTTCGGCTATTCGCCAGATCGGGTCGTGGCCGCGTCCCAGGATCTGGAAAACGCGACGACGCCGTCGGGGGTGTCGCGGAGTATGCGGGCATGGCCACCATGCACGTCGACCGGGCCGGTCCCGGTCCGCTTCCGCGGTTGCGCCTGGTCGCGCTGGCCGGGCGGGCGCTGGGTGCGGTGCCGCCACCCGTGCACGTGCTGGCCGGCATCCTCAGCGTGCAGCTCGGCGCGGGTCTGGCGAAGCTCCTGTTCTCCACGGTCGGCAGCATGGGCGCGGTCGCGCTGCGGTTGTTCTTCGCCGCGCTGGTGTTGCTGCTGGTGTGGCGGCCGTCGGTACGGATGGGGCGACGTGCGTGGGCGGTGGTCGTCGGGTACGGCGTGGTGCTCGGCGCCATGAACATGTGCTTCTACCTCGCGCTGGAGCGGGCGCCACTGGGCATCGTGGTGACGATCGAGTTCCTGGGGCCGCTAGCGGTGGCCATCGGCGGCTCGCGGCGGCTGCTGGACGGGCTGTGGGCGCTGCTCGCCGCCGGCGGCGTGGTGCTGCTGGCCGAGGGACGCGGCGACGTGGAGCTGGCCGGCATCCTGCTCGCCCTCGCGGCCGCCGCGTGCTGGGCCGGCTACATCCTGCTCAGCGCGGCACTCGGCCGGCACACCGCCGACGGAGGCGGCCTCGCGCTCGGCATGGTCCTGGCGGCGGTGGTCGCCGTACCGGTCGGGGTCGTCGACGGTGGCACTGCGCTGCTCGAGCCGTGGGTGCTGCTCGCCGGGCTCGGGGTCGCGCTGCTCTCGTCGGTCATCGTGTACTCACTGGAGCTGGAGGCGCTGCGCCGGATGCCGCCGAAGGTGTTTGGGGTCCTGATGAGCCTCGAGCCCGCGGTCGCCGTTCTCGTCGGGCTGGTCATCCTCGGCGAGGTCCTCGGTTCGGTGCAGTGGCTGGCGGTGTCCCTCGTCGTCGCCGCGTCGGTGGGCGCGACCAGGATGGCGCGCCCGGAGATCTGACCCGGTCCCTCGGCCCACCGGAGGAATTGATCTAGGCTGCGGACTCGTCCGTGGTGTGCGCGCAGGGAGGGAGTTCGAGCGGTGACGAAGGACGCACGAGAGCTGTTGGAGGCGGTACGCGAGGAGTTGCGGCCGGGGGAGAGCAAGAACCGCCTGGTGCCGATGATCGAGCGAGGCGAGGCCGCGCGGTCAGTGTTCGGCACGATCGCCGCCGAGGAGACGCACATCGTCCGCAGCGACTGGCGCAGCCTCCACCAGCTGGCGACGCGCGCGGACGAGCTGCTCGCCCGGGAGTTCTTCGGCGGGCTCGCCCAGGGTGAGGGCGTGGCGCTGACCAAGCTGCCCGCGCTCGCCGCCGCGGGCGGGATGGACGAGGGGGACCTGAAGGCATACGAGCCGATGGCCGGCTGCCAGGCGTATCCCGCGTACTTCGCGTGGCTGGCGCTGGGCGGCGAGGCCGCCGACGTGATCGTCGGGGTCGTCGCGAACTTCGGCGCCTGGGGCGACTACTGCGCGCGGATCGCCGCGGCCGCGCGGGAGAAGTACGGTCTCGACGACGAGGCGGTCGCGTTCTTCGACTTCTTCGCGACACCCGTGCCCGGCCAGGAGGAACAGGCGATCGCGGCCATACAGGCGGGGATGGACGCCGGCCGGTCCACCGAGCGCCTGGCATTCCGGTACGGCCGGCTGTTCCAGGCCTACGAGCTGATGTTCTGGAACACCATCGCGGATTGCCAGGATCAAGAGGACTAGGTCGACCAGGACTGGCCGGTACGGGCTGCCTCGGGCAGCTGGGCCAGCGCGCCGAGGCGACCCGCGTCGTGCAGGCGGAGGAACGCGTCCACCACGTCGGGGTCGAACTGGCCGTCACGGCAGCGGAGCAGTTCCTCTCGGGCCTGCTCCTCGGTCCGCGCCACGTGGTACGGCCGGTCGGCGAGCATCGCGGCCCACGAGTCGCACACGGCGACGATCTGCGCCTCGATCCGGATCCGCCCGCCGGAGAGGCCGTCTGGGTAGCCGGCGCCGTCGAAGCGTTCGTGGTGCTGGCGGACCACCACGGCGGTACCGGCGAGTCCGGGCACCGCGCGCAGCATCCGGTAGCCGTCTTCGGGATGGCGGCGTACGAGCTGCCAGTCCTCATCGGACAGTTGGGAGGCCTTGGTCCAGATCTCCTTGGGCACCAGGATCTTGCCGACGTCGTGGAGCTGTCCGGCCAGTGCGGCGTGACGCACGCTGTCGCTGTCCAGGCCGAGCTCGATCGCGGTCAGCTCCGCCCACCTGCCGACCGCGCGGCCGTGCTCCCTGCCGGACAGCCAGCCGTCGACCAGGTCCGCGAGGTGCTGTAGGTAGTCGATCATGCCCGCGGTCCCGGCCGGGTCGCCGTTGGTCAGCGCGTCCGCGGGGCCGACGTCGATCCGGTTGCGCCCGTGGCACTTGGCCGCGTACAGGGCCCGGTCGGCCGCCATCACGAGCTCGTCCGGGCTCCTGCCGTGCAGCGGGAAGGTGGCCGTGCCGACGGAGATCGTGACCTCCACCGACGTCCCGTCGCCGATCACGACCGGGCTGCCGCTGACCTTGCGGCGCAGGCGTTCCGCGATCACCAGCGGGTCGTCGGCCCCGGCGCCGCGAACCAGGACCGCGAACTCCTCGCCGCCGTAGCGCGACAGCACGTCCTCCTGCCGGATCCCATGCCGGAGCCGGGTGGCGATCTCCACCAGCACCCGGTCGCCGCCCGGATGGCCGTACGCGTCGTTGATCGACTTGAAGTGGTCGACGTCCGCGATGAGCACCGCGAGCCGCGAGTCGGACCGGTGAGCGTGCGCCACCTCGGTGGCCAGCCGGGCTTCGAAGTACCGGCGCGTGCGCAGCCGGGTCAGCACGTCGGTGATGGCCAGCCACCGCTGCTGTCCGACGAGCACCGCGAGCCGGGCGATCGTCAGCAGGAACAGCAGCCCGCACGCCACCGCGATCACCGGGATGTCGTGGTAGGCCCCGCGGGAGTGCTCGACGAGGAGCGTCGCCGGAGCGATGAGCGCGGCGGCGCAGAGCGCGACGATGCGCGCCGGCCCCGGCCCGGGATCGACCATCTTCGTCGGCTCGCCGACCCGGCTCATCGTCGGGTGCAGCGCGGCCGCACCCAGCGCCAGGTTGCCGGTCAGCCAGATCGCGTCGAGGAAGTTCCCGGCGGCGTAGGTCCCGCTCAGCTGCTGGAGCACGTAGATGCTGTCGGCGGCCAGGAAGGCCAGCAGGTTCGTCGACAGGAGGAAGAACGCCATCGGGCGACGGCCGGCACCGAGGATGAGTCGCAGGGCCACCGCGAACATCGCGAGATCCATCATCGGGTAGGCCAGCGACGCCACCTTGGCCAGCGTGGGCACCTGTGCCTGTGCGGTCGGGGTCAGGAGGTAGAGCCAGGAGAGCATTCCCGCCACGACGGCCAGCAACGCCGCGTCGAGCAGGCCGGGCAGGTCACGGCCGGGGGTGCGCAGCCGGATCAGCAAGACCAGCCCGGCGACGACCATCGGATAATGCGACAGATAGAACACGTCGGCGAGCGCCGGATAGCTGGTGTCGCCGACGATATAGTGCGTCACGTAGAAACTCGTGTCGGCCGCGGCATAGATCAACTCGCCGAAACCCAACAACAGCCATGGCAGCATGGGTTTGGGCCGGTACCGATAACAGCCGTACATCACCGCGATCGCCGACGACGTGCTGACCATGCTGTATAGGAGCACCCGCGCCAGCGCGGGCGCGTTCATCGCCAATGCGACGTAGTAGGCCACCACGACGAGCAGTCCGAACGCGAGATATGCCGCCCATGCCCACCTGCTCGCCCGCACGGCCGCCCCTGTTCCCTTGTCGCCCGTTTTACCCCGCTTCGACCCTTCGACCTTAGCGACGTCATCAAGCACCCTCGCAGGCGCCTTCTCCGGCGCATTTTCCCGGCCGGTCGGACGCCGAATTTTCCCAGCGGAGCCAGACTCGTAGCATGTGGTCGCGAGGCAAACGAGAGGGGACTCGTTGACGGACGAATCCGGCCGGATCGAGGTGCGCGGCCTCAGCAAGTCCTTCGGGACCGTCAAGGCGGTCGACAACCTGACCTTCTCCGTGCCCGCCGGGACGATCACCGGGTTCCTCGGGCCGAACGGCGCCGGCAAGACCACCACGCTGCGCTGCCTGCTGGGGCTCGTCAGCCCGACGGGCGGCACCACGACCATCGGCGGCCGTGCCTATGCCGACCTGCCGCGCCCGTCGGCCACCGTCGGCGCGATGCTCGAGGCCTCGAGCATCCATCCGGCCCGCAACGGGCGCAACCACCTGCGGATCTACTGTACGGTCAACGGCTTCCCGGAACGCCGCGCGGACGAGGTGCTCGACCTGGTCGGGCTCACCAAGGCCGCCCGGCAGCGGGTCCGCGGATACTCGCAGGGCATGCGCCAGCGGCTGGGGCTCGCCGCCGCGCTTCTCGGCGACCCGCGGGTGCTGATCCTCGACGAGCCGGCCAACGGGCTGGACCCGGAGGGCATCGCGTGGCTGCGCCGGTTTCTGCGCCAGATGGCCGAGGAGGGCCGCACGGTCCTGGTGTCCAGCCACGTGCTGAGCGAGGTCGAGCAGACCGTGGACAACGTAGTGATCATCAACCGGGGCACGCTGGTGCGCCAGGGCAGCATCGCCGAGCTGGCCGAGCACGAGGGGCTGACGGTCCTGGTCCGCGGCCCCGACCTGGACCGGCTGGCCGAGGTCCTGCCGGAGCGGGCGACAGCGGACCGTCAGGACACGACCTTGCGGGTCACCGGCCTGACCACCGAGGAGGTCGGCCACCTCGCCTTCACCGAGCGGATCGAGCTGCACGAGCTGACCACCGAGCGCAGCGACCTGGAGCAGATCTTCTTCGCCCTCACCGGCGAGGCCGGCGGACCGGTGGAGCACTTCGGCCTCGGAGGTGACCGGTGATCCGGCTCGTCGGCGGCGAGGTCCGCAAGCTGTTCACCACCAGGCTCTGGCTGTGGATGGCGCTCGGCGCGATCGCGGTCACCGCGATGTTCATGAGCTTCACCGTCGCGCTCGACGGAGCCGAGGGGAACCCGAGCCCGCCACTGTCCACACCGGAGGGACAACGCAACCTGTTCGGTGTGGCCGGTGCGTCCGGGGTATTCGTGCTGATCCTCGGCATCATCGGGATCACCGGCGAGTTCCGGCACCAGACGGTGACGCCGACGTTCCTCGCCACCCCGCACCGCGGCCGCGTGGTGACCGCGAAGGTCCTCACCTACGCGCTGGCGGGCATCGCCTACGGGCTCGTCGTGGTCGCCTTCGCGATCGCGCTCGCCCTGCCGTGGCTCGCGGCGAAGGACATCGACATCTCCCTGTCCGCCAACGGGATCCCGGGCGCGCTGGGCGGCACGGTCGCCGGCCTCGCGGTCTACGCGGTCCTCGGCGTCGGCGTCGGCGCCCTGGTGCGCAACCAGATCGCCGCGATCGTCGGGTCACTCGTGTACCTGTTCGTCATCGAGGCGTTCGCCGCCTCGCTACCCACGATCCGTGACTACTACAAGTACTTCCCGGGCGGCGCGAACTCGGCACTGACCGGCACGACCCAGCCCGGGACGACGCTGCTGGAGCCCTGGCAGGGCGGCGCGCTGCTGGTGGCCTACGGGGTGGTGTTCGCGTTCGCGGGCAGCTGGCTCGCGGTGCGCCGCGACGTGTCCTGACCGGTCAGCTCGGGGACACCACCTGCCGCAGCAGGGACCGGAACGCCTCACGGTCCACTGTGGACGCTGAGGTGGCGAGCCACGCGCCGACCTCGCGGACGAACTGGTCCGGCACCATCGGCGGGAGCTCCGCCGGTCCTGCGTCATCGGAGTTCCCGACGGTGCTCCCGTCGACGGTGATCTCGCCGCGCCGGCTGGGGTAGAGCAGCAGGACACCGCGCAGCTCCAGATCCGGCAGCAGCGTGCGGTAGGCCGCGATCCAGTCCGCCAGCCTGGCCGAGCCGCCGCGGAACCGGTGGCCGTTGCGCCGCAGGCCACCGGTCTCGTCGAGGTCGTAGTGGCCGGGCAGCCAGAGCTTCGACTCGATCAGCACGAGCCGCCGCCCGCAGAGCACGGCGTGATCGATGTCGGCGAACACGGAGCCCGCCTCGGTTGCCAGCCCGTGGAAGATCCGGACGCCGGGGATGCGGGTCAGGTACCGGTCGAGCAGCTCCGCGGTCAGCCGCTCGGCCACCTCCTCCGGCTCGGTGCCGGGGCTGCCGAACACGGTCCGCGTGCCGAACTCCGCGGTGAACTCCCGCTCGGTCCCGCGGGCCGCGAGATGGCGCCGGGCGAGCAGGACCACCGCGACACCCGAGCCGGCGAGCGCCACCAGCCAGGCGACCAGCACGGGCACGGGCGGGCCGGCGAGCACGAGGACCAGGAGGAGCACGACCCACCCGCCCGCCGCCGCCAGCACCGAGGAGCGGGGTGGCCGGGCCGGCGGGACCAGCACGGTCCGGCCGGCCCCGTGCACGTCGTCCCACCAGGCGATCGTGCCGGTGGAGAGGACGGGCAGCGTGGGGACGTGGTCGTCGTGGACGCGGGTGCGGCGGCGGCGCACCGGTGGCGGGGTTTCGCCGTGCTCGTCGCCGTGCTCGTCGCCACGGTCGTAGTCGTCGCGGCGCTCGGGGTCGGTCAGCGTCTCATACGCCTCGCGCAGCAGCCGGAACGTCCCCGCGGTGCCACCGGCGTCGGGATGCATCACCTTGGCCAGCGACCGGTACGCCGATCTGATCTCGGCAGCTGGGGCGCTCCGGGACACCCCGAGGAGTTCGTAGTAGTCGACCCCGCGCACCAACACCGCCCGTCCTCCGCCTCTTGTGCGGGGAACAGACTATGGCCTCACCAAGATCGACTCCGACACCGGCCGGGCACGGGCGCGCCGCCGGCCCCGGCCCCGCGAAGCCCGGCATGCGGTGACGATCCAGGACGGTACGTATGGCGAACAAAAGTACGGTATTCGCCCAGGTCGGCGGGTCGGCCTCATGATCAGGGTGGTGGTGTGGGCCGAAGTGGCGCTACGGTGATGTTGATACTCCGACGAGGGCTGGAGTAAGCGATGAACGAAGCCGTTCCCCGCGTTTTTCGGGTTCCTCACAGCCGCCGTGACGTGTTACGGGCGGCGGCGGTCGCCGCCATGGCCGCCGGCTTCGGCAGTGCCTGCGCCAGTGAGGAGTCACCCACCACCGACCCCGGCTCGACGGGGGAGGCCCCGCGCACGATCTTCGAGGAGCCGGCGAGCAAGCTGTCCGGCGAGCTGAAGATCCTGCTGTGGAGCCACTTCGTCCCGAGCCACGACACCTGGTTCGACAAGTTCGCTCAGGACTGGGGCGAGCGGGTCGGCGTCCGCGTCGTCGTCGACCACGTCGACCAGGCGCAGATCCCCACCCGCATCGCCGCGGAGGTACAGGCCGGCGAGGGTCACGATCTCATCCAGTACATCGCGACCCTGTCCCAGTACGAGCCGAGCGTGCTCGACATGAAGGACCTCGTCGACGAGGCGAGCTCGCGCTGGGGCGAGCAGCTGGAGCTGTGCGCGAAGTCCAGCTCCAACCCCACCACCGGCAAGTTCTACGCCTACTCGCCCGGCTGGGTGCCCGACCCCGGCAACTTCCGCAGGTCGCTGTGGGAGCCGGTCGGATTCGCCGAGGGACCGTCCAGTTGGGACGATCTGCTCACGGGTGCCGCCGAGATCAAGAGCTCGGAAGGGACCCAGCTCGGCCTCGGCATGTCCCAGGAGATCGACTCCAACATGGTGCTGCGCGCGCTGATGTGGTCCTACGGCGCGTCCGAGCAGGACGAGAACGAGCAGGTCGTGCTCGACTCCCCGGAGACGGTGGCCGCGGTCGAGTACATGACCCAGCTCTACAAGCAGGCCATGACGCCCGAGGTGTTCTCGTGGAACGCCGCGAGCAACAACCAGGGCCTGGTCGCCGGCAAGCTGTCCTACATCGTCAACTCGATCTCGGCGTGGCGGACCGCGCAGGAGTCCAACCCGGATGTCGCCGACGACACCTTCTTCGTGCCGGCCCTGCGCGGGCCGGAGACGGCGCTCGCCGCGCAGCACGTGCTGTACAACTGGATCGTCCCGTCCCACGCCAAGGGAGTGGACGCGGCCAAGGAGTTCCTCCTGCACTACACCGCGAACTTCGCCTCGGCCACCTACCACTCCAAGCTGTACGACTTCTGCGCGTGGTCGGACCGCACGCCGGACCTCGGCGACTGGCTCGGGAAGGACCCGTTCGGCGCCAAGCCGGCCGACAAGCTCGCCTTCCTGGCCGACGCGGTGCCGTGGAGCGCGAACATCGGCCACCCCGGCCCGGCGTCGACGGCGATCGGCGAGGTGTTCAACACGTTCATCATCCCCAACATGTTCGCGCGCGCCGTGCGCGGGGAGGCGTCACCGCAGCAGTCGGTCACCGACGCGACCGGCCAGGTCCAGGCCATCTTCGACAAATGGCGTGCCAGGGGGCTCGTGGGCGGCTGAGCCGAGCTTGCGGAGCGAACATCATTGCTGAGCGGAGCTCGCGGAGCGAGCACCGTTACCGAGGAGTTTTCCGATGGCGGTCGTCGAGGTTCTCGAGCTGACCAAGGATTTCGACGGCGGCAAGGTCCACGCGATCGACGGCGTGAGCCTCGCCGCCGGCGACGGTGAGTACCTGGTGCTGCTCGGCCCGTCGGGGTGCGGCAAGACCACCCTGCTGCGCACCATCGCCGGGCTGGAGGAGCCGACGGCCGGCGACGTGCTGATCGACGACCACGTGGTCACCGGGCTGCCCCCGCGTGCCCGCAAGATCGCCATGGTGTTCCAGAGCTACGCGCTCTATCCACACAAGACGGTGCTGGCCAACATCGTGTTCCCGCTGCGGGCCGTGGGCATGGAGCGGGAGGAGCGGGAGCGCAAGGCACGGTGGGCGGCGACCCTGCTCGGCATCGACAACCTCCTCGACCGCAAGCCCCGCCAGCTGTCCGGCGGCGAGCGTCAGCGGGTGGCGCTCGCCCGGGCGCTGGTGCGCGAGCCGCAGGTGTTCCTCCTCGACGAGCCACTGTCCAACTTGGACGCGAAGCTGCGCGCGTCGGCCCGCGACGAGCTGAAGTCGTTCCAGAGCGAGATCGGCACCACGACGATCTACGTCACCCACGACCAGGTCGAGGCGATGGGGCTCGGCGACCGGATCGCCGTGCTGTCGCAGGGAAAGGTGCGCCAGGTCGGCCCGCCTCGGGAGATCTACGACGAACCGGCGGACACGTTCGTGGCCACGTTCATCGGCTCGCCGCCGATGAACCTCGTGCGGCGCGACGGGCACCTGGTCGGGTTCCGGCCCGAGCACCTGCTGCCGGTGGAGACCGTCCGGGCGGGCGAGCGCACGCCGCTGCCGCTCGCGGTGGACCGGATCGAGTACCTCTCCGGCGACCGGCACGTGTACGGCACGGTGTCCCGCATCGGCGAACAGACCCGCGTGGTCGCGCGGCTTCCGGCCACTGTGGACACGCCGATTGCGGCCGGCGAGACGCACGAGTTCGCCGTGCGCGCGAGCCGGCTGCGGTTCTTCGACGCCGAGGACGGGCTGCGCACCGAGCCGATCCGGTTGGGCGTGTGATGGCGACCGCCACCGAGGAGAAGGTCGAGCCGACACCGGTCAAGGAGCTGGCGCGGCGCACGCTCGCCGACCGGGAGGGCGCGCTCGCCTGGATCTTCCTGCTGCCCAGCGTGGTCTACATCGTCGCGCTGGTGGCCGTCCCGTTCGTACTGGCCATCGGGTTCGCGTTCTCCGACGTGTCCGCCGGCGACCCGACGTTCGACTGGGCCGGGTTCCGCAACTTCGCCCGCGCGTTCGACGACCCGGTGTTCTGGCGCTCGCTGGGGAACACGTTCGTGTTCACCGGCGTCTCGATGGTGTTCATCGTGCTGTTCGGCAAGATCCTCGCGAACATCCTGGTCGCGGACTTCCGCGGCAAGTGGGTCGTGCGGTTCCTGGTGCTGCTGCCCTGGACCACGCCGGTGGCGCTGTCCTCGATCTCGTGGCTGTGGCTGCTCGACTCGATCTACTCGCCGATCGACTGGGTGCTGCGCCAGGTGGGGCTGCTGGACGCGGGCGCGAACATGTACTGGCTCGGCGAGCCGGGGCTCGCGATGTCCTCGGTGATCGCGGTCCACGTATGGCGGCTCGTGCCGCTCGCCGCGGTGATCATGATGGCCGGCCTGGTGGCGATCCCGCGGGACATCGACGAGGCGGCCCGGGTGGACGGTGCGGGCTACTGGCGGCGCATGTTCGAGATCACCATCCCGCTCGTGCTGCCCGTCGTCGCCGTGGCCGCGCTGTTCGGCGCCATCTTCACGTTCACCGACATGGCCGTGGTCCGCATCCTCACCCGCGGCGGGCCGAACGACTCGACCCAGGTGTTGTCCAGCTGGGCGTTCTACCGCGGCATCGACGGTGGTGACGTGGCGGGCGGCGCCGCGGTCGCCCTGTTCCTGTTCCCGCTGCTGCTCGCCGCCGCGGTGGGGATCCTCCGCGTGGTCCGCCGGATCGAGGTGAGCTGATGACGGTCGACGCCACGCGGCTCACCCCGGCACAGGCCGCGGCCCTGCGCCGCCGCTACACCCGCCGGCACGTGGCCGGCCGGATCGGCGTGTACGTCGCCGCGGTGATCGTCTCGGTGCTGTGCGCGGGCCCGTTCCTGTGGAGCGCGATCACCGCGTACAAGCAGAACCGCGACCTGTACAACGCCGACAACAACCCGTTCATCTTCAACCGGCCGGCCACCCCCGACCATGTGACCTACCTGTTCACCGACACGCGGTTCCTCACGTTCGCGTGGAACACCCTGTGGGTCGGCGTGCTCGTCGTGCTGATCACGCTGGCGCTCGCGCTGCCGGCCGCCTACGCGCTGGCCCGGCTGGACCGGCCGTGGTCGGGACCGCTCGGCATCGGGATCTTCCTGGTGTACCTGGTGCCGCCGAGCCTGCTGTTCCTGTCGCTGTCGCGGGTGGTCGTGGGCATCGGGCTGCAGGACTCGACGTGGTCGATGGTGCTCGTGTACCCGACGATCACGGTCCCGGTGTCGGTGTGGCTGCTGATGGGCTTCCTGCGGTCGGTGCCGCGGGACGTCGAGGAACAGGCCATGGTGGACGGCTACAGCCGGCTCGGCGCGTTCCTGCGGGCCGTGGTGCCGCTGGTGTTCCCGGGCGTCGTGGCGGTGGTGGTGTTCGCGTTCACGCTGACCGCGAGCGAGTACATCTACGCGCTCGCGTTCGTCTCGCCGCCGGACCAGATGCCGGTCAGCACGGGCGTGCCCGCGGAGCTGATCCGCGGCGACGTGTTCTTCTGGCAGTCGCTCCAGGCGGCCACCGTCCTCGTCGCGGTGCCGATCGCGTTCGTGTTCAACCTGTTCCTCGACAGGTTCATCGCCGGCTTCACCGCCGGGGCGGTCAAGGGCTGAGCCGCGGCCGGGTGGGTTACCTTGGCGCCCATGAGCGCGACGCGCGAGCAGGGGAGTGAGTGGAGCCGGTGGCGGCGGCCGCGGCCGACCCCGGCGCAGCGGCGGCGAGACGTGTGGCTGGGGCTCGCGGTGGTGGGCGGTTCGGCGCTGGTGACCGTCCTGGTGAACAGCATGGGTGCCTTCGCCTTCGGCGACGCCCCCTCGCTGGGCGAGCAGTTCGGGTGGACCGCGGCGATGGCCGCGCCGCTCGTGGTGCGCACCCGGTTCCCGGTCGCGGTGCTGTGCACGATCGGCGCGCTGTTCATCGCGGGGCAGGTCCGGCATGTCGGCGACAACCTGATGCCGTCGATCGCGCTGTTCCTCGCGATCTATACGGTCGGCGCGTGGGAGCGCAACCGGCCGCTCGCCCGCTGGGCGCGGATCGGCGTCATCGCCACGATGTTCGGCTGGCTCGGCATCAGCCTGGTGCGCGCCCTGTTCTCGCCGCCCCACGCCTTCGAGGACGCGGCCGGACCGCTGGACCCGCTCGTTGCGGCCGTCATCTACCAGATCGGGATCAACGTCCTGTTCTTCCTGTCCGCGTACTTCTTCGGCAACGCGGCCTGGCTGTCCGCACGCCGGCAGGCGGAGCTGGTGGCGCAGGCGGAGGAGCTGCGTCGCTCGCAGGAGCAGAACACGCGCGGCGCGGTCGTCGCCGAGCGGGTGCGCATCGCCCGCGATCTGCACGATGTCGTCGCCCACCACGTGTCGGTCATGGGCGTGCAGGCCGGCGCGGCCCGCCGCGTCCTCGACAAGGACGGCGACGCGGCTCGCGAGGCACTGCGGGCGGTGGAGGACACCGCCCGCGTCGCCATCGGTGAGCTGCGCGGGCTGCTCGGTGTCCTGCGAGCCGAGCCGGACACCGGTGCCACGCCGCCGGACGAGGAGGCCGCCGGGCAGTACCCGTCCTCGCCGGGGCTCGCCGAGCTGTCCGAGCTGGTGTCCACCACGCGAGCGGCCGGGCTCGAGGTCGACCTCGGCGTCTACGGGCAGGCCCGGCCGGTGCCCGACGGGGTCGCGCTGTCGGCCTACCGGGTGGCCCAGGAGGCGTTGACCAACGTCGTCCGGCACGCCGGCGCGCGCAAGGCCGACGTCCGGGTCCGGTACCTGGCCGGCACGCTCGAGGTCGAGGTCACCGACGACGGCCGCGAGCGTCAGCCCGACGGCGGGGCGAACCGCGGGTTCGGCCTGCTCGGCATGCGGGAGCGGGTCGCGGTGCACGGCGGTGAGCTGGAGGCCGGCCCGCGCCGCGACGGCGGCTACCGCGTCCGCGCCGTGCTGCCGACGGGTGGCTCCGAACGGTCCACTTCGGACACCGCGGCGAGCACTGCGCCGAGCACCGCTTCCGACACGGTGGCCGGCGCGGAGATGTCCGCGTCATGACGGCCGGGCCGGCGGGGCGCGGGACGGCCGAGCGGCCGCTGCGCGTGGTGCTCGCGGACGACCAGGAGCTCGTGCGGGCGGGCTTCCGGGTCATCCTCGGGGCGGAGGACGGCATCGAGGTCGTCGGCGAGGCGGAGGACGGGCACGCCGCGGTCGAGCTCGTCGAGCGCCTGCGGCCGGACGTCGTGCTGATGGACGTGCAGATGCCGGGCGTCGACGGGTTGGCGGCCACCCGCCGGATTCTGGGCGCGGTCACGGATGACGACCCGGTCAAGGTCGTCATCCTTACGACGTTCGACCGGGAGGACTACCTGTTCGAGGCGTTGCGGTGTGGTGCGAGCGGGTTCCTGCTGAAGAACGCGTCGCCGGAGGATCTCGTCGAGTCGGTCCGGGTCGTCGCGCGCGGGGACGCGCTGCTGTCGCCAGAGGTCACCCGCAAGGTGGTCGCCAGGTTCTCCACGCCGGCCACGACGCCGCCGGTGTCCCGCCCGCCGGAGCTCACCGACCGGGAGTTCGAGGTGCTGGTGGCGCTCGCCCGCGGCGCGAGCAACGCGGAGATCGCCAGGGAGCTCTATCTCGGCGAGTCGACGGTGAAGACGCACGTGTCGCGTGTCCTGGCCAAGCTCGGCCTGCGCGACCGTACCCACGCAGTGGTGTTCGCCTACGAGAACGGCATCGTGGCGCCGGGCGGTCGCTGACCCGGTCGCCGGGTCGTCCGCGGGGCGGACCACCCGGGTCGGTCGTGAGCCGGACGCGCGGCGGGGCCGCCTGCCCATAGCGTTGCGGCATGTTGACGGTGAGCGGAATCAGCCGGAGCTTCGGCGCGCACCGGGTACTCGACGAGATCTCGTTCGAGGTCCGGCCCGGCCGGATGACCGGCTTCCTCGGGGCGAACGGCTCCGGCAAGACGACCACGATGCGGATCATCCTCGGCGTGCTCGCCGCGCAGGGCGGTGTCGTGACCTGGCGGGGCGAGCCGGTGACCCAGCCGGTGCGTCAGCGCTTCGGCTACATGCCCGAGGAACGCGGCCTCTACCCGAAGATGCGGGTGGCCGAGCAGATCGCCTGGCTCGGCCAGCTGCACGGGCTCTCCCGGGAGCGGGCCCGCGAGGAGACGATGCGCCTGCTCGACCAGCTCGAGCTGGCGGACCGGGCCGACGACAAGCTCGAGACGCTGTCGTTGGGCAACCAGCAGCGCGCCCAGGTGGCCGCCGCGCTCGTGCACGATCCCGACCTGCTGATCCTCGACGAGCCGTTCTCCGGGCTGGACCCGATCGCGGTCGACACCGTGCTCGGCGTGCTGCGGGAACGGGCGGCGGGCGGCGTCCCGGTGTTGTTCTCCAGCCACCAGCTCGCGGTGGTGGAACGGCTCTGCGACGACCTGGTGATCATCTCCGGCGGCCGGATCGCGGCGAGCGGGGGCCGCGACGAGCTGCGCACGAAGCACGGGCCGCCGCGGTTCGAGCTCGTCGTCGACTCCGACGCCGGCTGGCTGCGCGACCACCCGGGCATCCGCGTCGTGGACATCGACGGGCCGCGGGCCGTGTTCGACATCGATGCGCGTACGCAGGACCAGCAGGTGCTGCGCGAGGCGATGCGGCGCGGCGACGTCCGCAGCTTCACGCCCGTGGTGCCCTCGCTCGACACGATCTTCAAGGAGGTCATCTGATGACCGTCACGACTTCACCGCGGCCACGGGTGGCGGCCGAACCGGCGGCCGGTACGCCGTTCTGGGCGGCGACCAGGCTCGTGGCCGAGCGGGAGGTGACGACCTTCCTGCGAATGAAGGGGTTCTGGATCGGCCTGATCGTGATCCTGGTCGGGCTGTTCGCGCTGTCCGTGCTGCCCCCGCTGTTCGGCGGTGACCAGCCGAAGGTGACGACCGTCGGCACGGAGGCGGCGGAGCTCCTCGACGGCGCGGACCTCGACGTCCGGCGGTCGACCGATGTCGACGCGGCGGAGCGGCTGATCCGCGCGGAGGAGGTCGACGCGGCGGTCGTGCCGGACACCACCGGCGAGTCCGCGTCCGGCGTCCGGGTCGTGGCGCTCTCCGACCCGCCCACCGACGTCGTGGCCGCGCTGAGCACGGCGCCGCCGGTGGACCTGCTGGACGCCTCGGAGGTCGGCCAGGACCAGCGGCAGGTCGTGATCATGGTGTTCGCGCTGGTGTTCCTGATGTTCGGCATGGGCGGCACGGCGATAGCGCAGAGCACGGTCACCGAGAAGCAGACCCGCATCGTGGAGATCCTGGTGTCGACGGTGCCGGTGCGTGCGCTGCTCGCCGGGAAGGTCGCGGGCCACACCCTGCTGACCCTGGGGCAGGTCGCGGTGCTCGCCGTGGCGGCACCCGTGGCGTTGCGGCTGGGCGGGCACACGGAGTTGCTCACGGTGGTGGCGCCGGCGCTCGGCTGGTTCGTGCCGTACCTGGTCCTCGGTTTCATGCTGCTCGCGTCGATATGGGCCGTCGCCGGCTCGCTCGTCAGCCGGCAGGAGGACCTCGGCTCCAGCATGGGCGTCGTGGTGATGCTGGTGATGACGCCGTACTTCCTGGTGATGTTCCTGTCCGACAACGCGACGGTGATGACCGTGCTGTCGTACGTGCCGTTCTCGTCGGCGATCGCGATGCCGGTCCGGCTGTTCTCCGGCGAGGCGCAGGTGTGGGAGGCGCTCGTCTCGCTGGGCCTGCTCGCCGGCACGGTCGCGCTCGTGGTCCTGCTGTCGAGCCGGCTGTACTCCGGTTCGCTGCTGCGCACCGGGGGCAAGGTCACGCTGTCGACGGCCTGGCGCCGCGACGACTGACCGGAACGGCGAACGTCCCGCCGAGCCTGGGGGTCCGGCGGGACGCGCGTCGTGTGGAGCGGCTACTTCTCGCCGGGTGGGTCGGTCACGTCGCCGATCACGCCTTCCGCCGCGTCGGTGGCCGAGCCGGTGAGGTCCTCGGCCGCACCGGTCGCGGTGTCGCCCAGGTTGCTCGCGGTGTCACCGAGGTTGGTCGCGGCGTCGGTGACCTCGTCAGCGGACTGCGGCACTTCCGTTCCGGTCAGCTCACTGACCTTGTCGCTCGCGCCCGACATGAGCTCGGCCGCCTTCTCCCTGACGATGTCGAACAGACCCATGAACTCGACCTTCCCAATCCGGCACATACCGTTATAGACCGGACGCTACGGGTAGCCAGACCGCTCGCGCAACCGGGTGCACCCGATCCGCCGGATTCCGTATCAGCGTGTTATGTGGACCTCCGCGGTCTGTTCCGCGGCCGACGAGGGCACCTCGATCACGGGCACCGGCTTGTTGCTGGGGTTTCCGCTGTCCGCCCCGCGGTAGCTGAAGCTCAGCTGGCCGGACGCACCGGGAACCTCGTCCAGGTTGTTGAGGTTCAGCATCTGGTTGAGCACGTCGACGTGGCTCGGCAGGACGTGGCCCGGATGCGAGCGGGAGGACAGCCGCGCCGCCTTCGCCGCGATGAGCAGCGCGTCGTGGGTGGAGATCGCGGCGCCGTCGTCGAGGTGTGCCGTGGGGAACCCGAGCTGACTGTACTGGTCGTAGAACTCCTTGAAGAACGGTGGAGTTCCGGGCGCGCCGCGTACCCAGCCGTGCGGATCGGTCTCGGTCGCGTACACGACGCTGAGGTTCTTCTCGGCCAGCTCCGCCTCCTTCGACCGGAGGTCCAGCGCCCCGAAGTCGGCACCCGCCGCCAGCACGGTCATCGGTGAGTCCGGGCAGACCCGGTTGTGCAGCGAGTCCAGGAACCCGCCGAAGTCGACGACCCGGCCGGCGAAGAGCACCACCTCGGGCTTCACGGCGCACAGGTTCGTCGTGATGTTGGTGAACAGGTCGGGGCTCGCCCCGGTTCGACCGGACTTTCCCACGAAGCTCTGCGCGGGATACTCCTGTTTGAACTCCAGTCCCTTGTCGAAGTCGTCGCGCAGCGACCGGGTGAACAGGTCCGAACCGGATCCCGTTCCGGGGTCGGGGCTGGCGTCGGAGTTCGAGTCGTAGACCATCAATGCCGAGTCCAGGTTGGGATGGTGGCGCAGGTACGTGCGCAGGGCCGCGACGTACTCGGTATTGGGGGGCGACGCCCGGACGAAGCCCCGGATGGCGCCGTAGTTGAGCTGGTCGGCGGTGGCGATCGCGCTGACCATCGGGATGCCGTGCCGCGCCAGATGCTTGGCCGCCTGTTCGGTCTGCACCGTGGAAAGCCGCAGTCCGATCACGGCCACCAGCGGGTCGGGGTCGTCCACCATGCCTTCCAGCTGCTCGACGACCGGCTGCCACTGCAGTTGGTGGCTGCCCCAGTTGGCCAGCACCAGCTTGACCAGTGGACGCTGGTCGCCGACCGCCGCGGTGTGGTTGATGCGGTACTGCGCGGTGTACGCGCCCTCCAGCTCGTTGCGCACCTGCTCGACGGTCACGGCCGAGGTGTCGGTCACCGTCAGCGGGTCGGCCAGTGCCACGGTCACCGTCTGGCCCGAGCCGCTCACCCGGCGGTTCTCCTCGGCGATCTTGGCCTGGATGTCGGCGAAGGACTCGTGGAACACGAAGCTGCCGTCCGTGACCCCGACGCACTGACCGTCGATGCGACGCACCCCGGAGTCATCGCTGCCGCAGCTGTCGTCCGGCCACAACACGACGGCCACCCCCGTGGCGATGACGGCGACCACGACGCCCAGCGCGACCTTGCCGCGGTGCCGGCGCAGCCGAACGCGAAGCCGGCGCCAGAAGCCCTGCGGATCGGGCGGCTCCGGCCAGTCGTCCTCTTGGCCGAACACATCATGGTCGTCGGACACGGAACCTCCTCAGCTCCACAGTTCAGCTTGCTGGCGGTGGTGGTTGGCTTCGGTGAGCAGTGGCCCGGGGTCTCCTTCGGCGAGTCCGGCGACGAAGTCGTAGTCGGCGGCGATCTGGAGGTGCAGGGCGCGTCGCCGGTTGGAGATGAACGGGTCGTAAGCGATCCAGCGGGCGACGATCAGGCGGGTCAGTCGTTGGGAGCGCCGGTCGAGGGTGGCGCGGAGTTGGTCCATCGGGGACGCGGCGGAGTCGGTGGTGGGGCGGCGGGGCACGGTGGTGATCGAACGCAGGAGCTGGACCCAGTCCGCCGAGTCGTGGGTCAGCCGCAGGCGTAAGCCCTCGCTGGCAGTGGCGATGTCGCCGCCAGCCATGGCGTAGTGCAGGACGCCTTCCACGTCGCGGTCCTGGTAGCAGCGGGTGCGGAACCAGTCGTTGACCTTGGTCCAGTTCGCCGCCTCGTCGTCGGCCCGCGTGGCGAGCTCGCGTAGCAGCAGGCGGCGCAGGACGGT
Organism: Actinophytocola sp.; assembly: GCF_050699935.1. Classification (NCBI taxonomy): domain Bacteria; kingdom Bacillati; phylum Actinomycetota; class Actinomycetes; order Pseudonocardiales; family Pseudonocardiaceae; genus Actinophytocola; species Actinophytocola sp. The sequence goes on along the minus strand of NZ_JBOHGB010000025.1, from coordinate 5,009 downwards.
GGGGCCGGCGCCACCCGAGGCGGGCCAGAGCACGGGGGCGATCTCGCGGTAGCTGTTGACGCCGCCGGTGAGCAGGTCGCCGCGGGCGGCGAGCAGGCGGGCGTGCTGCTCGGTGCGGGCGGCCGCGCAGGTGACCAGGTCCTCGTAGGTGTCCTCGGTGAACTCGCCGAGCAACCGCTGCCGCAGCCGCTCGCCCAGCGGTGGGCGGTCCGGGTCGCGACCGGGTTCGGGGAGGTCGAGCAGCCGGGTCAGGGTGTCGCCGTGCTCCAGCGGATGCTCGCGCATCGCGTCCACCAGCAGCGCGGTCGAGGCCGGATGACCGCCGATGAGGCCGTACACCATGGACGTCACCTGGTGGTTGGCGATCGACTGGGCGTTGGCGTCGGGGTTGGGCGGGAGTGCCGACACCAGCACGCCGGTCTCGCGTTCGCTCAGGTCACGCAGGACGTACCGGCACCACCGGGTGGGCTCGTCGTTGCCGTCGGCGGAGAGCGGGTCGTCGATCTCGGCACCGGCGTACTCGACCACCTCGTGCCGGGGAACGTCCGTGAGCAACTCGCCCCGGCTGGTGGCGACCGTCGTCATAGGATCGGCGGAATCCATTCCCCGGACCTGCCTGCCTTTGCGGGCCTCGACCAAGCCGTTGACGAAATCCTGGCCGAGTGGCGTGTCGGCGTTGTCGAGTAATACGACACAGTTGAGCGTCATCTCGAATGCGTGCTTCGATTTCTGGAAATCGTGCCGCAGGTCGGCGAGAAAGGCGTCCCAGAGCAGTTCGTTGACCTGGCGGGTGAGCCCGTCCTGGGTCCAGCTGTTGAGCTCCACGAGGGCGTCGAGCGGATTCCTCCGTAAGCCCCGGTCCTGGTGGGCATACCAGTCGGGAGACAATGCCCGCGCGTGCCGGATCCAGCGCAGCATCCCTTCGATCCCCAGCCTGGCGGCAGCCTGGAACGCGGCGCTGTTCGGCGTGAGCAGTGGGGCGAGCGCGCCGGCCGTGTCCAGGAGAATCGGCCGGATGGCGTCGATGTCGACGTGCGCGGAGAGCAGCCGCTGGACCTCCGCGCGTGCCTTCTGGCGGCTGTCCGGCAACTCGGCTCCCATGATCAACCTACCGATCGCCAGCCGGGGGAACTCCAGCGAGCCGTACCGCTCACAGGTGTTTCCGAGCTGGAATGCGATCGCGGACAATACTTCGGGGACCGTCGCAGCCCGGCTTTGTTCGAAGTCGATTCTCGCGAACGGGACGCGCTGGTCGAGCCGGCGGGATAACGCGTCGACGACGGCCGTTTTTCCGCAGCCCCGAGCCCCTTCGAGGAGCAGTACCGGGTGACGCAGACTGCGCGTCACACCGCGGTGCGGTTGGCGCGCCATCAGTTGTTGCACGAGTTGAACTACTCGCCGATGCCCCAGTGTCTGGTCGCCCTGCTCCACAGCTCCAGTTGTAGTCGATCAGCGACCGCGCCCGCCGATCTTCGACCAAAACGGTGGCAAATGGTCACATTCGCTCACCAGCGTGGCGGCAGGCGGATCAGGGCTCGAAGCGGTAGCCCATTCCGGGTTCGGTGATGAAGTAGCGCGGGCGGGACGGGTTGGGCTCGAGCTTGCGGCGCAGCTGCGCGAGGTAGACCCGCAGGTAATGGGTGTGGTCGGCGTAGTGCGGTCCCCACACGTCGAGCAGCAGCTGCTTCTGGGTGACCAGCTTGCCGCGGTTGCGGACGAGCAGCTCGACGATGCCCCACTCGGTCGGGGTCAGGTGCACCTCGGACCCGGCCCGGCGCACCTTGGTGGCCGCGAGGTCGATCGTGAAGTCCGTGGTCTCGATCACCGCTTCGTCGGCCGGCACAGACGTCGAGGACCGGCGCAGCGCGGCCCGCAGTCGGGCGAGCAGCTCGTCCATGCCGAACGGCTTGGTCACGTAGTCGTCGGCGCCGGCGTCGAGCGCGCGGACCTTGTCGGCCGAGTCGACGCGGGCCGACAGCACGATGATCGGCACGGAGGTCCAGCCGCGCAGCCCCTCGACCACCTCGGTGCCGTCGATGTCGGGGAGGCCGAGGTCGAGCACCACCACGTCCGGCTTGCCCGATGCGGCCAGGCGCAGCGCGGTCCGCCCGTCCGGCGCGGTGAGCACCTTGTACCCGCGCGCGCTGAAGTTGATCCGCAACGTCCGCACGATCGGGGGCTCGTCGTCGACGACCAGAACTGTGGTCATGGCATGGGGTTCGCAGTTCTCTCGATCCTGTTACCCGCGTCGTCGGTGATCCGCCGCGCGGGCAGGGAGATCACGATCGTGAGCCCGCCGCCGGGTGTCTGCTCCGCGCGGATCGTGCCGCCCATGGCCTCGGTGAATCCCTTCGCGACGGACAGGCCCAACCCGGTGCCCGCCGTGGTGTCCCGGTCGCCGCGCCGCTGAAACGGCGTGAAGATCGAGTCGATCGCCTTCTTCGGCACGCCCTTGCCGTGGTCCACGATCCTCAGCTCAACCTGGTCAGCATATGCGCTCGCCCGGATGGCGACACCGGGCTCGTCGTCCGGTATGGACACTGCGGGTGTGCCGTGCCGCAGGGCGTTGCCGGCCACGTTCGCGACGACCCGCTCCAGCAGGCCCGGATCAGCCAGCACCAGCGGCAGGCGCTCGTCCACGTCGACCGCGATGCCGGACCGTCCGTCCAGTCCGGACATCGCCCGGGCCACGATCTCGTCATAGCCGACCGGTCGGATGCGGGGGCGGACCGCGCCGGCCGTGAGGCGGGAGGAGTCGAGCAGGTTGCCGATCAACCCGGTCAGCCGGTCGATCGACTCCTCCAGCGTGGCGAGCAGCTCGTCCTGGTCGCTGGCGGACAGCGTGAGGTCCGGCGCCCGCAGGCTGCCGATCGCGGCCTTCATGGACGTCAGCGGCGTGCGCAGGTCGTGCCCGACCGCCGACAGCAGCGCCGTGCGCAGCTTCGTGGCATCGGCCTCGCGGCGCGCACTGTCGGCCTCGGCGGCCATTCGCTGCTGCCGCAGGGCGAGCAACGCCTGCCGGGCCGCGGCCTCGAGCACCGCGCGGTCGGCGGCCGGCAGCGCGCGGCCCCGCAGGGCAAGGTGCGTCTCGGAGTTCATCGGAATGTCCACATCGGCCTCATCCGGCGCGCCGCACGGTGGCGTCCCCACACACGCCGCGCGGTGCCATTCCCCATCCCGCTTCTCCAGCACCGCCACGGACGACATGCCGAAATTCTCCCGCACCTTCTCCAGCAACCGCGGCAGCGGCTCGGGGTCGACCAGCACGATGCGGGCGTAGGAGCCGAGCAGCGAGGCCTCGGTGCGGGCACGGGCGGCCTGCTCGGAGCGCCTGGCCGCGCGGTCCACCACCAGCGCCACGAGCGTCGCGACGACCACCATGGCCACCAGCGTGATCACGTTCTCGCGGTCGGCGATGAGCAGCGTGTGCAGCGGCTCGGTGAAGAAGAAGTCGAACATCCCCGCGCACATCGCGGCCGCCAGCAGCGCCGGCCACAACCCGCCCAGCAGCGCCACCAGCACGATGGTCAGGAGGTAGGCCACCACGTCGGTGGTCGTGCTCAGCTGGTCGCGAAGCGCCACGCACACCCAGGTGGCGAGCGCCGGCCCGAGGACCGCCGCGAGCAACCCGAGCACCCGCCGCGAGGAGGGGAGTGGGCTGTGTCCCAGCCGGATGCGCCAGCCCCGGCCGGCCTCCTCGTGGGTCACCATGTGCACGTCGATCGGGCCGGATGCCTGCACCACGGCCGAGCCGATGCCCTCGTCGAACAGCCGCGCCAGCCGGGACCGGCGCGACGTGCCCAGGACCAGCTGGGTGGCGTTGGCGCCGCGGGCGAAGTCCAGCAGCGCGGTCGGCACGTCGTCGCCGACCACGGTGTGGAACGTCGCGCCGAGGTCCTCGGCGAGCCGGCGCGCACCCGCGATCGCCTGCGGTGCCGTCCCGGCGAGGCCGTCCCCGCGAAGCACGCTGAGCACCATCAGCTCCGCACCCGCCCGAGCCGCGATCCGGCTGGCCCGGCGGACCAGGGTCTCGCTCTCCGGTCCGCCGGTGATCGCCACGACGACCCGCTCGCGCGCCTCCCACGTGTCGGTGATCCGCTTCGCCGACCGGTAGCGCCGCAGCGTCTCGTCCACCTGGTCGGCGACCCAGAGCAGGGCCAGCTCACGCAGGGCGGTGAGGTTTCCCGGCCGGAAGTAGTTGGACAGGGTCGCGTCGATCGTGCGGGCGGGGTAGACGTTGCCGTGCGCCAGCCGCCGCCGCAGCGCCTCCGGGGTGATGTCGACCAGCTCGGTCTGCTCCGCCCGGCGCACGACCTCGTCGGGCACGGTCTCCTGCTGGCGGACCCCGGTGATGCGCTCGACCACGTCATTGAGGCTCTCCAGGTGCTGCACGTTGACCGTCGACAGCACGTCGATCCCGGCGTCGAGCAGCTCCGCCACGTCCTGCCACCGTTTGGCGTTGCGCGAGCCGGGCACGTTGGTGTGCGCGAGCTCGTCGACCAGCGCGACCTCTGGCCGGCGGGCCAGGATCGCGTCGACGTCCATCTCCGTGACGTCGCGCTCCTGGTGGGTCAGCCGCCGGCGGGGCAGGACCTCGAGGCCGTCGAGGAGCCGGGCGGTCCTGGCGCGGTCGTGCGTCTCCACGAGCCCCACCACGACGTCCGTGCCCCGCTCGAGTCTGCGGTGCGCCTCGCCGAGCATCGCGTACGTCTTGCCCACCCCCGGCGCCGCACCGAGGTAGATCCGCAGCTCACCCCTGCGGACCTCGCCACGCTCCCCGTTCCCGGCGACGGGTTCGGCCGCCGTCCGCGCGTGCTCCGTGCTCATGGGTTCAGTGTGCGTCACCCGCGTGTGCCAGGGCGGCCCGCGTGTCCGCTGCCGCGGCTGCGTGGTGCTCGCGGTAGGCGCGCGCGACCTCGCCCAGGAACGCGGTGTCGCTGTCGAGGTCGCCGCCGCCCGTGACGGGGACGGCGGGCGTGGCCGGCGGGCTGCCCGACGCACGTGAGCGG